>JBATOB010000284.1:0-2215 GCA_049290655.1 Chromatiaceae bacterium
GGGGAAGGGGAAGGTGTCGAAGCAGCGGGTCTTGTTGTAGCGCGGGCGATCTTCCAGAGTCCCACCTGCGGCCAAGGCCCAGAGCACATGCACCCGGCTGGACAGGAAGCCCAAATAGAGCGCATCCGGGAGCGCAATGACCAGCAACGCCTGGTCCGCTAAGGTCAGCGCATCAAGGAATTGAAAGACGCGGTGCTTGGCAGTGATAGCCGTAGCAATGTAGCGGGCGAGACCGCCAACCGACTTGCGCATCTGCGGCTGATTCTCTCCCAGCAGCCACCAGTTATCCCGATAGCTTTGGCGCGGGTTTTGGTCCCGCTCCGGTTTCGCCCGCTCGATCAACCATTGATAGACCCCGGGAAGGTCACGTCGAAGGTCGTCGTGCGACCACTGATAAGTATCTAGGACTAAAGTATTTCTCGGCCGATTGGTCAGGTCCTTTCCATTCCGGTAGACAGTTGCGACACGCCTCTGAGGGTCAACGACTTGCGCGTCATCCTCACTCAAAGCGAAGCCCGAAGCGAGGAGTTGAACACCGCGGTTTGCAACCCCTGCGTTTGCCAGCAGGCTAGTAGCGCTGCCGATGTCTGCGCCGATTGAGAGATCGGCGTTGATTGGACCATCCTGCCGGGTGAACTCAACCTGCATTTCGTCCGCACCGACCCCTTGCTCGGATAGCAACCGCAAGCGTTGGCCGGGACCTTCTCCGGAAACCGCGACAGTCATACTGATCCGGACCGCCGCGCCATCCGCCGTATCGACCCATGGGTGGTCAGGTACGGCGAAAATCAGGGATAGGGGCCGCTTCGCAGGTTCGCCGCTCTGCGACGAGTAGGTTCTAACGTGTTGTTCGATAAGGCGGCGGTTGAAGGTCTGTGAGAGGCTGTTGGTGGTGATAAATCCGAAGCGCTGCACCTTCCCCGAGCGAACCAGATCGGCGGCAATATGCCACCAGTACATCACATAATCGACCGACTCAGGCACTTCGCTCCAAGTGGCTCGCAGGGCCTCAACGTAGCCGTCACCCAGGGCCGAGCGCATGACCTTGGCACCGATGAAGGGCGGATTGCCGACCACGAAATCCGCTTCGGGCCACTCCGTCCGCCGCGGGTTGACGTAGCGCTCCAGCGGCACCTGGGCGGACTCGTCCGGCACCCGTTCTCCGGTGACCGGGTGGGGCTTGTAGGTCCGCCCGTCCCAGCGGGTGACCGGCCGGCCTGAGGTGTCGGTGACCCACTCCACTCGTTCGTAAGCGAGTACGGCATCACGGCACTGAATATTGCGGAAGTCGCGGATCACGGGCTCCGGCGGGTTGACATTGCCGTGGGTGCGGAAGTGCCACTGGAGATAACCAATCCACAGGACCGTCTCGGCGATGGCGGCGGCCCGGGGATTGAGTTCCAGGCCCAGCAGTTGGTGAGGGTCGACACTCACCCCTTCCATCGCCATCAGCAGTTGGCGTTCCCCGAGCGATTCCAGGGTGTCCAGAACCTCGCCCTCCAGGCGCTTGAGGTGTTCGAGGGTGACGTACAGAAAATTGCCCGACCCACAGGCGGGGTCCAGCACCCGGATATGGGCCAGTCGCACCTGAAAAGCACTGATGAGCTTGATTGCCTCCGGGTCCTTGCCCTGCTCGTGCAGGCGGAAGGCGGCGCTGTGGACGGCCGTCCACTCCTCCCGCAAGGGGGCGATGACGGTGGGTAGGACCAGCCGCTCCACATAGGCGCGCGGGGTGTAGTGGGCGCCCAGGGCATGGCGCTCCAGGGGGTCGAGGGCACGCTCCAGCAGGGTGCCGAAGATGGCCGGTTCCACCTGGCGCCAGTCGGCGCGGCCGGCGTCGATCAGGAGGTCGAGTTGGTCGCGATCGAGCGGCAGGGCCTGGCCTTGGGCGAAGAGGCCGCCGTTGAAGCGCGGCACCCGCTCGCGCAGGATGACCGAAAAGGCAGCGCCCGCGTTCATGTCCCGCCACAGGTGTTCGGTCAGGGGGACGAACTGGGCGGGGTTGTCCCGCACCGATTGCAACAAGTCGGTGAAGCCGCCCGGTTTGATCAGCCCCACGTCCTCGGCGAAGAGGGTGAAGAGGCAGCGGATCAGGAAGGCGGCCACGATTTCCGGGGGCTGGCCCGCGGACTCCAGGGAGACCGCCAGCCGCGCCAGGCGGGCGGCGATGTCGCGGGTGACCCGGGCGGCGTGGCGGCTGGGGTCGAGGCTGAGC
>JBATOB010000285.1:0-5043 GCA_049290655.1 Chromatiaceae bacterium
CAAACAGCGGCGCGGTCAGCTCGCTCTCCGAGCGCTGCGGGTGGCTGCTATCGCGCCCGAAGGCCTCGGGCAAGTGATCCAGGGCCTGGCGCTGCCACTGGCTGATCGGCACCGGATGAACCTGAAATTCGCTGGCGAGCTGGGCGGTGGTCTGCAGCCCGCGGATCGCCTCCAGGGCCACTCGGGCCTTGAAGTCGGGACGGTGGCGTTTACGTGGTCTGGGCATGGTCGAAGGCTCCTGTTGGCTAACATGGTGCCCTCAACCCTTAACTTAGCCACCTGTCCAGGATTCGGGGTCCACTTCACACATCGTGTTTATTTTCTGAAAATCAGCGAGAGGAGGTATTGATTTATGATCACTTCTACCCTGAGTGGATTGCGTCGTTGTCGCGGTGTAGCGACACTTGTAGCCACTTTATTCCTGCTCGGCATCAGTTGGATAGGAGATGTAGTGGCTCAAACCGAACCGGCTCACATCGCCAGTCAACCGGACGGTCCCAGCGCAGCAGAAGCGGCGGCGATTGCTGAGTATTGGACTCCAGAGCGTATGGCCAACGCCATACCAAGAAACCTGGCGCCGGCGGCTGTTGCCCCAACCCGGGAGGGAGAATCCACGCTGGCACCACCAACGCTACCGGCAGGAGCTACGCCTGGGTTTGACCCAGACGCACTGGAGCTCCCCCCCTACTACCCTATGCCCGACCTCACTGATGCGCCTATGCCCGGTCTCAGTGAGGGGCCGACTGAAGACGTGGCGGCACCGGCGAGCGCGAGCTATCCCTCGGCCCACACGACCTACGAGTTTCAGGGCCGCTATCTAACCTGGCCGCGGTCGCCGGTAGGCAAGTTGTTCTTCGTACTGAACGGTGGGAACTGGCAGTGCTCGGCATCGTTGATTGGCCATCGCCATGTGGTCACAGCGGGACATTGCGTAAGTGACGGTGCCGGTCACTGGGCGACGAACGTCCAATTTTGTCCATCGTACGACATCGGTCAGGGTGGTCCAAACCCGGCTGTAGGTTGTTGGACAACAAATTTAGTCACAACGACCAACCGATGGCATTCGTATGGGGAGCCTGACGCGGATATCGGTATGGCGATTTACGGGAACTCCGGAACCGTTCGGAATGACTACCCAGGCAACATCGCCGGCTGGTTCGGTTACGCTTGGAATTGGGGGGTAGGCCAGCACGAGGAGATGTTCGGTTACCCTGCAGCGGACCGGCCCGCTAACGACCACAATGAGTTCGCCGACTTCAACGGCGGCAAGATCTACGCTACGTCTGCCGAGGAGGCTGGCTACACGATTAACTGGGGCACATATCATGACTCCAAGTTCCTGGGTACTACCCAGACCCCGGGATGCAGCGGTGGCCCCTGGGTTTTTAGGTACGGCAAGAAGTATCTCAATACCTGGAATTCTAATGCTGTGAACGGAGTCAATAGCCATCAACGCTGCTGGGACGCTAACCCTCCCTGTGCGGACAGATATCTGGAGATCAGCTCGCCGCAGTTCATACTCTACACAGGTGACGGAAATTGTACATTACCCAACTGTGGTGTAGTCGACACTATTGTTTGGACCCTCAACAACTATCCATAAGCCATGTTTCGGGATTTTCCCTACGTCTGGACTGCCCCGCGAGGGGCAACTTTTCTTCTGGTTGGTCTCTGGATTTCATACGTCTTTAACCCCTGCTTTCGGGATAGTCTAAAGCCTCTGTTACGTTTGGTGTGGGTAGTCGGGTTTCCCCCGGCACCGGCGACCCCATCTGAGGGGCATCTGAGAACACACGTTATCAAGCCTGTTGTTGTGCCTGTGGGCCTTGTGGGCGAGAGGCCCGAGAGTGTGGGCAACCGGTGGGCCGCGCCGGCTCTGGGCTCGCCGACCACTCGGGCGGTGGGCGGCGCGGTCCCTGGGTTGTCCACACGTCCCGTAGGGCTCGGGCCGGTCCGCAGGACTCGTCCACAAGTCCACCGGCAGATGGGCTGGGGGTATCACCATGAATCCGACCTCGTTGTTCACCGTCGCGCTGGGCCTGCAGGCGCCTTGGGGCGTGGCCGATGTGGCCTTCGACCGCCTGGCTGGGCGCATCGACTTCCAGGTGGCCTTCACGCCTGGAGCGTGCTTTGCCTGTCCCCACTGCGGGGCCGAGCATCAGCTGGTGCATGACACCCAGGAGCGGGAGTGGCGCCATCTGAACTTCTTCCAATTCGAGGCTTACATCCACGCCAAGGTGCCGCGGGTGCGTTGCGAGATCTGCGCCAAGACGACCCAGATCGCGGTGCCCTGGGCCCGCGCCACCAGCGGCTTCACCCCGTTGATGGAGGCCCTGATCGTGACCCTGTGCCAGGCGATGCCCATCCGCCAGGTGGCGCAGTTGCTCGGCGTCGGGGACATGCGCCGGTGGCGTACCCTGGATGACTACGTCGCGGGTGCCCGCGCCCAAGAGGACTTCTCCGCGGTCGCCGCCGTTGGTCTGGACGAGACCGCCGCGCGGCGCGGGCACCACGACATCAGCCGGTTCCACGACCTCGACGCCGGGCGTCTGCTGTTCGCTTGCGAGGGCCGCCAGGCCGAGGTCGTGGTGCAGTTCGCCGAGGACCTTGAAGCCCATGGCGGTTGTGCCGAAAACAGCCAAGACGTCGGCATCGATCTGTCCGCCAGCGACCGCTCCGGCATCGCCGAGCACCGGCCCTGGGCGGCGGTCACCTGCGACGAGTTCCACGTCGTCCAACGGGTCAACCAGGCCGTCGACGCCGTCCGCCGCCAAGAGGCGAAGTCCACCCCCAGCCTCAAGCGCAGCCGCTACCTCTGGTTGCAGGACCAGCGCGCCTGGACCGGCCCCCAGATCGCCCAGTTCGCCGACCTCAAACAACTCAACCTCAAGACTCACCGCGCCTTCCGCATCAAGGAGAGCCTGCGGGAGATCTTCCACAGCGCCACCAGCCGCGAGGAGGCCGAGCCGCTCCTGAACCAGTGGTATTCCTGGGCCCGTCGTTGCCGACGCGACCCCATCAAGCCGGTCGCCAAGACCCGCAAGGACCACTGGGCTGGCATCCTCAAGGCCTTCGACTCCAAACTCACCAACGGCCGCGTCGAGGGCGCCAACGCGCTGGTCCAGGCCGCCAAGGCCAAGGCTCGCGGCTACGGCACCGTCAGGCACCTGATCACCATGGCTTACCTGGTTGCCGGCAAACTCACCCACCTGCCGGCCTCGCCGTTCAAGCTCAAAGCGGGCGCTGTGCTCGCGTCGTAGACCAATGGGATCGGACTCCTTGCCCACACCAAACGTAATAGAGCCAGTCTAAATGCGCGTTGTCGCGTTGCTAGCCGCCTATAATGAAGAGCGTTTCATTGGCCCCTGTCTGGAGCATCTTATCCGACAAGAGGTTGAAATTTACTTGATCGACAACGAATCTCAGGATCGCACCATCGCCATTGCCGAGCGCTATCGAGGACGGGGGTTGATCGATATCGAAACGCTGCCGCGCCGTGGTCTTTATAGCTGGCGACCGATTCTCGAGCGCAAGGAGCAATTAGCCGCGACGCTGGCAGCGAATTGGTTCATCCATCTGGATGCTGATGAAGTTCGCCTGCCGCCGCGATCCGACCTCACCCTAGCGCGGGCGCTCGCCCAAGCTGAAAACCAGGGTTACAACGCGGTCAATTTCATGGAATTCACTTTCGTCCCCACGCGGCAAAGCCCGAATCACGACCATGCCAATTTCCAAACCACCATGCGCCGGTATTACCCGTTTTTACCCTCCTTTCCCCATCGGCTGAATGCTTGGCAGTCGCAGCCGGAGCCTATCGAACTGGCTTGGTCAGGCGGGCATCAGGTGCGTTTTCAAGGATTGCGGATGTATCCAATTTCTTTTCCCATGCGCCATTACCTTTTTCTGAGCGTGCCCCACGCAATACGGAAATACATACAGCAGTCCTACGATCCAGCCGAAATCGCAACCGGTTGGCATCGAGCTCGAGCGCAATTGCCGGCAGAAAATATCAGGTTACAAGACGAAGAAGAGCTTGTCCCCTATTTTTCCGACGAACAATTAGACCCAGCCAAACCCCTCAAGAAACACCCTTTGTTTGTCGTCTAAGATGTATCCGATCATGGCCCGCCAAACTTGGCCAATTATCGTCGGAGGTTGCTATCGATCCGGCACCAGCCTGGTACGGCGGATTCTGAATGCCCACTCACACATTCATTGTGGTCCCGAGGTCAAATTCTTTCGTGATTTTTACGGTGATTACTTCAGTGACCCAATCAAACACTTGCGCTTCACGACCTCGGCCCGCTCCCTGTTGCCGGAGGCGGATCTACTGGAGCTGTTAGGGCAGACTTTTATCGCCTTGCACGAGCGCGCCGCGGCGCGAGCTGGTAAGTCGCGCTGGGCCGATAAGAATCCCGAAAATGTTTTATACTTGGAGCAGTGGCGACAACTGCTGGGGGGTGATTGGCTCATGATTCACGTTGCGCGCAATCCCCTTGATACCCTGGCATCGATGAAGGAAACTAGTTTCCCCCTCACCCTACCAGCCGATCTAGATGGCCGCATTTTGCTATATCTTCGCTACAACCGAGCAGCATTGGATTTCGCTGCTGCCTATCCAAATAGATATCACCGGATACTGTATGAAAAACTCGTTTACTTTCCCGAAAGGATTTTGCAGTCGTTAATGGTCTGGCTAGGTGAGGTTTTCGAACCTCGGCAATTGAAATTTAACGACCAGCCCCAGCAGGCTGGCCTTGAAGATCAAAAAATCGCCAAGACCTCCAGAATTCAAGCGGAGAGGGTAGGATGCTGGAGGAATCAGCTTAGCGTTCATGAAGCTGAATCAATCTGGCGAGCCACTGAAGAAATCTGGAACGTAATGGATTCTGCCAAGGATTCCAGCGATCCGCGCGGGTAGTAGGGGGAAAGCAACGGTGTCCGGTTGAGGTCATAAGTATAGCCATTTATACTGAACCTATTTGAGAGTTCGGTTTTTATCAATTCCGAATAATCTCGAAATTTTCGGTCAGAGGCGTGCCT
>JBATOB010000286.1:0-8569 GCA_049290655.1 Chromatiaceae bacterium
TTTCCAGGGAGGGCGTCGCCGAGCCCAGCACCAGGGGACAGCCGGCGCGCTGGGCGCGCCGCACCGCCAGGTCCCGGGCCGAGTAGCGGAAACCGTCCTGCTGCTTGAAGGAGAGGTCGTGTTCCTCGTCCACCAGGATGAGTCGCAGGCGCGGCAGGGGCACGAAGACCGCCGAGCGGGTGCCCAGCACCAGATCCGCCGCGCCACGGGCCGCCGCTTGCCAGGCCCGTTCCCGCTCCGTGGCGTTGAGGGCCGAGTGCAGGATTGCCAGGCGGCCCGGAAAGCGGCGCGCCAGGCGGCGCCGAAGCTGGGGGGTGAGTCCGATCTCCGGCACCAGCAGCAGGGCCTGGCCGCCCGCCTCCAGAACCCTGAGCAGGAGGCGGATATAGACCTCGGTCTTGCCGCTGCCGGTAACCCCCTCCAGCAGAAAGGGCTGGAACCGACCCAGGGCGTCGCTCACCGCCGCGATCGCCTCGGTCTGGCGCGGGTTGAGTTCCGGTCCTGACTCCAACGCCTTGGCGGGCTCATTGCCCGGCGGACGGCAAGGCTCGATCCAGCCGCGCTCGGCCAGGGCGCGCAAGGGGGTTTTGACCTCCCCCAGCCGTGATCGCAGCTCGGCCTCCCCCAGTCCGTCCGGGTGATCGGCTAGCAGACGCTGGATCTCGGCCTGACGATGGGCCCGAGCCCCCGGCGCCTGCTCGCGGCCCGTGGCCGTCAAGCGCCAGCCCGGCTGGCCTGGCTGAACTGGCTCCAGGGGTGGCTCGGCCCGGCGCAACCGTGCCGGCAGGGCGGAGAAGAGGGCCTCGCCCGGCGGCTGGCGATAATAGTCGGCGGCCCAAAGAATGAGTTCCAGGTCATCGGCGCCCAGCAGGGGCTGGGGGTCGAGCAGGGCCAGGATGGACTTGAGCCGATCCGGCTCCTGGTCGCTCTTCTGGGCCAAGGCAACGATCATGCCCACCCGGACCCGGGGGCCAAAGGACACCTGGACGCGCATCCCCGGCTGGGGTACGGGGCTCCCCTCCGCCGTCAGCGGCAGATAATCGAAGAGCCCTGGTAAGGGGACCGGGACGGCGATACGCAGGATAATGGTTGGGTCCTCGGGCATGGTGCTCAGCCAGGCGGTTCAGGGTGGGCCAGGGCGGGAGCCGCCGGCAACGGAATTCTACGCCATCGGCGGCAGCCCTCATGGCCTCTGGAGAGCGGCTCGATTGGGGACGATTTCTCGACCTGGGTTGCCGATAGCCCGGCAAGCGGCTGAGCGTTGGGCGGAAATGCCGCTTATCCCCTTCGCCTGTGGATAAGTTTGTGGGAAAGAGCGGGGAAAGCGCCCAAAAGTGGCTAAAATGCTGGGCTCTGGCGGAATTGGCCAAAATCTTTACAATCTAAATTATTTTTTATAAACAGTATCTTGCGCACAGGCCCCGCAAGTCCTTGATCGCGGTTCCAGCCTTGCCGAACTTTTGCGCAACCCTGTGCACAAGGGTCTTGACTTCAGAGGCCGCTGGTGTTCTCCCGGGTCCTCTGGCCGCCGGTCGCGAGCCGGCAGGCCCTACGCGGACCTCATGACGGAGGCTCATGCCCCATGACTGACTGGAACAAGATCGCGGCCCACATCCAGGCCCTCACGGGCCAGCCATGCCAACCGGGAGCTATCCAGGAGGTCGGCGGCGGCTGCATCAACCGCGCCTTCGTGCTCCGCGATGGCCAACGCGCCTGGTTCGTCAAGATCAACGTCGCCCAGCGGCTCGCCATGTTCCAAGCGGAAGCGGTGGGGCTGGAGACCTTGGCGGCGGCCAAGGCCATTCGCGTACCTACCCCGCTGGGCGCGGGCCTGGCGGGGGAGGAGGCCTTTCTGGTACTGGAATACCTTGCCTTCGGCCGGCCGCGACGGGATGGTGGGGCCGAGGCCGGCCGGCGACTGGCGCATCTCCATCGCCAGAGCCAAGCCGCGTTCGGCTGGGACCGGGATAACTTCATCGGCTCCACGCCCCAGCCCAATGGCGAGGACCGGGACTGGGCAGCCTTCTGGCAGGCACGGCGCCTAGGCCCCCAGCTCGACCTGGCCCTGGCCCAGGGTTTTCGCGGCCGACTCCAGGACCGCGGCCGGCGGCTCGGGGAGGACTGCCCGGCGCTTATCGACCATGCCCCCCAGCCTTCCCTGCTGCACGGCGACCTCTGGAGCGGCAACATGGCCTTTGACGCCGCGGGCCAGCCCGTCCTCTTCGACCCGGCGATCTATTACGGGGACCGCGAGGCCGACCTGGCCATGACGGAGCTCTTCGGCGGCTTCGGCGCCGACTTTCAAGCCGCCTATCGCGAGGCCTGGCCCCTCGACCCTGGCTACACAGTCCGCCGGGACCTCTACAACCTCTACCACATTCTCAACCATCTCAACCTGTTTGGCGCCGGCTACCTGGGCCAGGCCCTGGGGATGATCGATCGCCTGCTGGCGGTACTGCATTGATGGGCATTGATGGGCTAGTCGGCGCGTGAAACAGGGGGTCCCCGGTTACCTCCGGGCCTGGCCAGGGCCGGGCCTGCGATGAGAGACGGTGACAGTCCGACGAGGGGTATGGTAAAACACCGGCCATTCTTTAACCCCGGTGCCTCCTATCATCATGTCTAGAGAACTCCAACTGCTACGCCACGCCAAATCCGACTGGGAAACCGACGCTCTGAGTGATTTCGACCGCCCCCTGGCCAAGCGGGGCCTCAAGGAGGCCCCCAGCATCGGTGCCTGGCTGCTAGAAGAGGGCCTGGTGCCCGACCTGGTGGTCAGTTCGCCGGCCCTGCGCGCCAAGGAGACCGCGCTCCTGGTGTGCGCGGCCATGGATTACCACAAAAAGCATATCCTCTGGCATGAGGGCCTCTATGCGGCCGAGGTATCCGCCCTCCTCGACGCCCTCGCCGCATGCCGGACCAAGCCCCGCGCCGTGATGCTCATCGGCCATAATCCAGGCATGGAAGAACTGATGCGCTATCTGCTGGGGGACGCGGTGGAGACGCCCCCCGATGGCAAACTCCTGCCCACGGCCACCCTCGCCCGCCTGGAGCTGCCCAAGGACTGGCGCAAGCTGGAGACCGGCAGCGCCAAGCTGCTCGGCGTGCGCCGGCCCCGCCGGGCGGACTGATGCCCGCCCCTTCTCAAGCCCGTCGTTAGCGCCGCGTGTCACGAAACCTCAGGGGTCTTGCCGCCCGGAAAGGCCTGGACAGGAGCCTGTACGCGGTGACCCAGCAGGCCAGCCGGCCTGGGGGTGGCCGGCGTATCGGCGAGATCGTGGAGGAATTCCTCGTCGGCGAGGCCAGTCTGGTCGGGGCCAGCTCTTGTTATGACTTTCCGCGACTCGACCAGGCCGGCAAAAAGGCCCTCCTGTGCGCGGGTACCGCCTGCCGGGTATCCGGCAGGCAGGCAAGCCTCCAGGCCGCCCTGTCCGGGCACTTCGGTGAGGCCGAGATCGGCCATGTCACCTGTCTCGGCCATTGTCATCGCAACGACGCCTTCCTTTACGACCAGGCCACCTGGACCCGCGAGGACCTGATTTTACTGGGCAAGCCGGGCGCCTCGTCTCTCGCCCCAGGCCCGTCCCCACCTCCAGGTCAGCTCCGGGACATATTGCAAGGCGCTGGCGCAATTGGAGCGCCGCATGATGTCGCAGATGGATTTGACGAAGGACGACAGGGATTGGGTAGAGCCGATAACGCGGGTTTTGTTGCCGGCCCCTCCGGCTGTCCCGGATGATGCGGACGACGGAGGCGGCCCTTTTCCGCGCGCCAGGGGATCACGCAAGTCCGCGCTGACCTTCATCAAGGGTGGCTGTTTCGCCAGGATCATGGTTTCTTTTTCTCCAGCTTTTTCTTGGCGGACGCGACCTGCTGGATGCTGGTTTCCGGCTTGGGGAGGTTCTCGGGCATGGTGCCGCCCAGTTCCTGGATGGTCTGGCGCACCTTGTTACCAACCTCGAAGTGAGTGCGATTGGCTTGTGTCTTGCCGCGCACTTCATCCCGGCGCAGTTTCTCCTCGGTCTGCGTGGCTCGGAACAGGTTGGCGGCTAACTCGGTGCTGCCCATGTGGTCCAGGATTTTCTGATTCTTGGTCATTTCGAGGATGTCCTCGAAATGGTCTGGCATCGGGGGTCCGCTATTGCGGCAGGCCTCGCGCTCCCGCTCCACCACTGGTAGGAAGTGGTGGTACTTCGAGTAGTCCAGCACTTTGGCCAGCGGTCGCGCCAGCCAGAACTCATGGCCTTCGTCACCGATGTGGTGGATGCCATCGAAGGTGGCGTAGCGTTGTTGGTTGATGGACTTTTCAGCCATGGAGGGCCTCTGCAAAGTCGAATGCCCGTGCCAGCAGGCAGGCAGGCAGCATCGCGATGTCGCACAACTGGGCTTCGATGAGTTTCTTTATTGGCCTCAGTTCAGCGAGCGCGCGGCTTGCTGCCCGTTGAATCGGGTAGGGCGGCAGGACGATCTCGCCCTCGGCTAGCCGGTTGAACAGCATCCGCTCGCGCACGGCGCCCCGCGCCAGCGATGCAGCGTTCGCCCTCGGGGGCGCGCAGCCAGTAATAGAGCCAGCGGGAATCCACCACCCTGTCACAGCCACACAGCACGACGTTAGGGCGCATTGTATGGCCCAAGAAATCGCTCGCCGTTGAAATGAATCAGGTGTGAGGGTGCGTCAGCTACCCAAACCTCGGTTTCCCATGCAATGTCCCCGAGATAGCGCCCCATAACGGCCCGGTTCGGAAAGGCGGTCACATAGACCAGCCCGGCAGTCGATCCGGCAAACAGCTTGGCCAGCTCGGTGTGCCGCTTGCCATCGACCGGCCCGTGACTGGTGACTGACTCCACCAGCAGCAGCCAGTTTTTCGCGGTGTAGTGCAGCACCACGTCAGGCATCTTGCCGTGTGAATCCACATCGACGCCCAGCCCGGCCAGCAGAGCAGCGTCGAAATATCCCCATTTCTCGCCTGTGTCGCCGGCATAGACCAGCCCGCTACCCGGCGCAAAGTTTTCAATGATCGCCCGGATCAGCTCGCTATGCTCGCCGGGGCTGAGGGTGACCAGGGCGAGCGCGTATAAATCACCCACCAAACACGACATTGGCGCGGTAGTCGTCGTTCCAGGCGGCCTTGCGGCGTTTTTGGGAGAGGCGCAGCTTTGAGGCCTCTTGCTCGAAGAGGTTCATGGCCAGGTGATGAATCGTGGTCATGATCGCGGGGGCGTGGCCCTTGCGGATGCGACTGGCGTCTTCGTTAAACAGGACGTCGAGACGCCAGTGCAGGCGGTTTTCCACGCCCCAGTGGCCGCGCACGGCGGTGGCGAAGCGCTGGGCTTGAGCGGGGATCGCGTTGATAAAGTAGCGTTGCTCCACGGTCTCGGTGGTCCCGATGAGACAACGCCGCTCGACCATGCCGATGCTGCGCAAACCCGCCCACACGGGGGTCTCGGGTAGGGTCCGCAAGTCCTCCGTGATCCAATAGCGGCGCACTTCCAGGCGACCATGGTCCTTGTCGACCTCCTCGTAGGTGTCATAGGCGACGGCAGCGAACTCCGCGGCCAGGGCGACCTGGAAAAAGTCCTCGACGCTCTCCTGTAGGGCGCTCTGATTGCCTTTGAGGCCAAGGACATAGTCGCCGTCCTGGGCGACGATCTGCGCGGCGATGGCGCGTTGGCAGCCCATCGCGTCGATGGTCACGATGGCGCCCTTGAGTTCAAGCATCTCCAGCAATTTGGGAATCGCGGTGATCTCGTTGGATTTCTCCTCAGTCGCTTCCTGGCCCAACACCAAGCGGTTGCGACACGCCCAGGCGCTGACCAGGTGCAGCGGGCGCCGCCCTCGCAAGCGGTCCTGCGAGCCCCGCGCCGTCTTGCCGTCCAGCGCAATGATCTCGCCCCCCGTAGCGCCCGCCACCGCCTGGGTCCAGTTGCGGAAACATTCCCCAAAGCCCTTCGGCGTGAGGCGCGAAATGACGTTCGCGATGCCGTCATGCGAGGGCACACCATGGGCGAAGCGCCCGAACTGGCGCAGCCAGTCAAGTTTCTCGCGACCAAACTCCTCGATCGACTCCCAACCGTCCGCCCCGCTCACCACGGCGCAGACCGCCAGCAATACCATATCCAGCAAGGCGTGACGCTGATTGCGCGCGACCCGCGGGTCCTCCAGGGACGAAAAGTGCTCAAGTAGGTTGGCAGACATGGGAGACTCCTCAATGGGTTTCTCTCTGGTGTGCCGTAACTTACCGCTGACATGGAGGTTTATGCGCGCTCGCCCTGTGAGGGTGACATGCTGGCCCGGCGCGATCTCGACCGGGATGCGGTGTTGCTCGCGCTCCTTGGCGTAGCGAGCGACCAGCGTTTCACGCTCGGCCAGATAGGCGACGAGGTTGTCATGCCATGCGGGCGTGCCGAAGGAGCGAAGCAGGGCGAGCGCGGCGGGTTCGACCTGGTAGATCGCCTTGGGGCTGTTCACCGGGCGGTCGGGGTTGTCCGGGTTGTAAAGCGCAATGCCAGCGTCACAGAACTGGTGCATGGTCTGGCGGCGTACCGTCTCGCGGGTGTTCGGCGCATAGTCCTTGTCGTAGTGCTCCCGCGCCCAGTCCATGATGGGTGTGATGCCGATAAGCGAATTCCCGGCGTCGGCCCATGCCTTGCCCGGCGTGAGGTTCAGCAGGGCCAACAGACACAGGGCGGATCGCTCGTTTTGCTGCGCTCGGGGCAGGCCCAAGGATATGATTATCTGCTGTGCGGCATCGATGTGGTCGTTCTTGTCTTTCATGCGGTCAGAGTTCCTAGCTTGGCGTCAATCATGGTCTGCGTGAGTGCTCCTTGGCTAGCCGCCCACTCTCCAAGCTGGATCAGAGCGTCACGGCTCGGGTACTTCATCAGTCTGAGGTCGGTTGCATTGATCTGGGTGTGGCCGTTGAAGCGCCGGAAATGCTCATCTACTGCGGTCGTGTTCAGGAATACGGTCAACCCACGGGCCAGCGGTTCAGGCAGGCCGTGCTTGTTTTCATGGAACAGATTTAGGTGGTTCTCGAAGCCCAACACGGGTATGTCACCAAACGCGCACGGCTCTACCACGCTCGCCACGATCCGTCGTTTTTCTTCCTTGGACGAGAAGCGCCGCACCACGCAGTAAAAGCCGTTCGGGTAAAACCACCTTTCGGTGTCGGCGTTGCGCTCGATGGCATTGGGCTTCTTCATGTTCGCGATGGGCCATGTGGTGCCGTAGTTGCCGAAATGGCCAGGGTAGAGCAAGGGCGCGGAGCCCGGCTCCGGCATGTCGCGCAGGTGCGCTTTCAGCCGAAAATCGACTACAGGCTCGGTAGATACCATGAGGCCAAGGTCGGCCAGCGTCTTCCGGATTGAGGGGGATAGCTCGATGGCGCTTTTCTCGGGCGACGTGGGCACATGGATGAACCGCTCGGGATCATCCGGAAACACAATCCGCTCGAACGGGTGTTCATGGGTGACAAGGTTGGTAAAAGCATCGTCAGTCGAAGTCGAAACCATGACCGGCCCGTGTTTCCCGCCTCGCTCCAATCGGATGATGAGGTTCTCCTGCAGAACATCGTCATCTTTGAATGCCTTACTGCGCGACTCGAACAGGTGCATATGGCGAATGGCTGCACGCCCCAGAATGAAGTCACGAAATGGGCGGTAATACGGGCCATTGCAGAAGCTGCGCGCGACGATCTGGCCGCCCGGCGCGGCCTCGGCCACGGACAGGGCGACGAAGGCCGAATACAGGTTCACCGTCTCAATGCCAACACGGCGCAGCGCCAGCCGGTGCGGCGAATCGCTGTTGATCTTTTTGTAGGGCGGATTGAGGATCGCGTGTGTGTAGAATCCAGGTGGTTGAGAGAAAAAATCTCCCGAAAGTGATTCAGTAGCGGCATGAATGAAGTCATCGCCTTGGATATTAGCGACGAAATCATTACGGTCATTGTACTTATCAAGGGTCTGGGATAGATGCGAGTGTAACGTGCAATCAATTTCGAAAGCATCCAACTCAACACGTTGGAAATGGAACCCGCCTGATCTCCATCTTTCCAAGAAGGCTGCTGACAACGACCCGATTCCAGCTCCAGCGTCTAGCAAGTGGCAGCACCCATCCGCATCGGGGAAAAGCCCGGCCATGAAGGTAGCCGTTCTTTCAGGCGTTAGGAATTGGCCGAATTGCGACTTCTTTTTTGCCTCGGTGCTCCTTGAAATGCGCAATCTCGTTTGCTCAACGGCTGATAGCAATGATGCGCCTCCTAACCTTGCGCCCTAACGAATGCCCAAGGATTTGTCGTCGTGCCGGATGGGTGTTTCGGCAAGAGTCTGTGGTCAGCCTCGGCATCCCCGAGCCGAGCTCACCCCGGCGGGGCCGGGGTGAGCTGTTTAATCCTGGACTAGGCGCGGATCAGTCCCGAAGGCGCTCACCACTCATCGCCGCCACCGCCTTCGTCGTCGCCACCGCCGAAGAAGCTGTCGAACATGCCGCCGCCCTCCTCCTCGGCAGGCGCCTCGGGTGCCTCCGCGGGGGGCTCGGCCGGCTTCTCGGCCGCCTCGGCCGGGCTGGAGA
>JBATOB010000287.1:0-5797 GCA_049290655.1 Chromatiaceae bacterium
GTCCTGCGCCGCTTCGCCGCGCGCGAGAAGGGCATACTTCAGCGCCTTAATACCTATTTGGCCTTCGACCTCGAGCGCGCCAGGGAAGATCAGGAATATGCAAAAAAGTCGCGCGCCTACCAGCAGATGGTGCGCGACTTCGGCTGGAAGATCACCGTGAAGTATGTGCGCCGTTACACGGACGAGAATGGCAATGTCACCACCAAGGCCAATGCCGACCTCGACATGGCCGTGGATGCCATGCTGCAGGCCGGCAAGCTCGACCAAGTGCTCCTGGTCACGGGTGATGGCGATTTCCTACAGGTTGTCAATGCCTTGCAGAATACCGGCTGCCGCGTCGAACTCATTGGCTTCAAGAACGTCTCGCGCCAACTCCAGCAAGAGGTGGACGCCTACTACTCTGGCTACATGATCCCGGAACTTCTGCCCGTCACCTACGAGCCCCGCAACGAATGGGGCAAGCCGGGTTCCTGCGTGCGCGGTGTCTGCACCAAGTGGTTCCCGGAAAAGGGCTACGGCTTCCTGCGCTTCATGAATCTCATCTCCCCCAATCTCTGGATCACGGACCCTCGGGACGAGGACTCCCCCTATACCAGCGTCTTTTGCCATGCCAACGAGGTGGCGGACGAGGTGAGCGAGGACATGCTCATGAACCGGGAAACCGTCCTGGAGTTCTATCTCAACGAAAGCGAGCAGAAGGACAATGGCCTGGTGGCCACTAACGTCCGGCTCGCCTTTACGGTCAATCGCTGACAGCCATGGCTCGCTCCCTTTAGAACTTGAAATTGTTCTTGTTACCCCCCGACACGACAGCCCCATGGCCATCCCCGCTAGCGCCATTCCCCTATCTGGACTAGCCTCCTGCCTCATCCGCGAGAAACTGATCTCGGCGGCGCGGGCCCAAAGCGCCTTTGCCGACGCCGCCAAGGTCGGCAAACCCTTCGTCCAGTACCTGGTCGAGGAGAGAATTCTCGACAGCCGCCGCATCGCCATGACCACGTGCGAGGAACTCGGCATCCCCCTGCTAGACCTGAATGCCATCGACACCACAAACCTGCCGCTGGACATGGTCAATGAAAGGCTGGTGCGCAAGCATCGGGCCCTGCCCATCCACCGCCGTGGCAACCACCTCTTCGTCGCCCTGTCCGATCCGACCAACCACCAGGCCCTGGACGAAATCCGATTTAACACCGGTCTGACCACCGAGGCGGTGCTGGTCGAGGAGGATAAGCTGGCGGTGGCGATCGAGAAGGCCATCAATCGCGCCCTGGAGTCCACCCATTCGGTCATGGGCCAGATCATTGCCTCGGATCTGGCCAACCTCGATCAGGCCGCCGCCGAGGAGCGCCCGGCAAACGAGGAGGAACTCAATGTTGACGAGGCGCCGGTGGTGCGCTACATCAACAAAATCCTGGTGGATGCCATCTCCAGCGGTACCTCCGACATTCACTTCGAGCCCTACGAGAAAACCTTTCGCATCCGCTTCCGCCAGGATGGCATGTTGCACGAGATCGCCTCCCCTCCGGTCAATATCTCGCACCGCCTGGTGGCGCGTCTCAAGGTGATGTCACGCATGAATATTGCCGAGCGGCGCGTCCCCCAGGACGGACGCATCAAGCTCAAGCTCAGCCGCACCCGCGATATCGACTTTCGCGTCAATACCTTGCCGACCCTCTACGGGGAGAAGGTGGTGCTGCGTATCCTGGAGACAGGCTCCACTCTGGTAGGAATGGAGCAACTCGGTTTCGACGAGGATCAGAAGAATGCCTTCCTCGCCGCCATCGGTAGGCCCTACGGCATGATCCTGGTCACGGGTCCCACCGGTTCGGGTAAGACGGTCACCCTCTACACGGGACTCAACCGCCTCAACCAGCCGGAGGTAAACATCTCCACGGTCGAGGACCCGGTGGAAATCCAGGTCACGGGCATCAATCAGGTCAATATGAACCTCAAGACCGGCCTGACCTTCGCCGCCGCCCTGCGCGCCTTCCTGCGCCAGGACCCGGATATCATCATGGTCGGCGAGATCCGCGACCTGGAGACGGCGGAGATCGCCGTCAAGGCGGCCCAGACCGGCCACCTGGTGCTCTCGACCCTGCACACCAACGACGCCCCCCAGACCCTGACCCGGCTGGCCAACATGGGCATCGCCCCCTTCAATATCGCCTCCTCGGTCCTGCTGATCATGGCCCAGCGCCTGGTCCGACGCCTCTGTCCCCACTGCCGCAAGCCGGACAAGATCCCGCGCCAGGCCCTGCTGGTGGAGGGCTACAGTCAACAAGAGATAGACGAGGGGCTGACCCTTTACAAGCCCGTCGGCTGCGAGCATTGCTATCAGGGCTACCGCGGCCGCATCGGCATCTACCAGGTCATGCCCATCTCGGAGGCCATGGGCCGCCTCATCATGGAGGGTGGCAACGCCATCCAGCTTGGGGACCAGGCCCGCGCCGAGGGCATCCTCGATCTGCGCCAATCCGGGCTGCGCAAGGTCAAGGCCGGCGTCACCAGCCTCGAGGAAATCAACCGCGTGACCAAGGAATGATGCCCATGGCCCTAGCAGGCAAGAAGCCCGATCCCGATAAGAATCTGCTCTTCGCCTGGGAGGGCATGGACCGGCGCGGCCAGCGCGTCAAGGGGAAGACGCCGGGGTCAGACGAGGCCGCGGTACGCGCCGATCTGCGCCGCCAGGGCATCAACCCCCTGAAGATACGCAAGAAATCCAAGGGCATGGGAGGTGGCAAAAAGAAGATCACCAGCAAGGACATCAGCGTCTTCAGCCGCCAGCTCGCCACCATGACGTCCGCCGGCGTACCCCTGGCGCAGGCCTTCGACATTGTCGGCCGGGGCCATGACAACCCGGCCATGCAGGACCTCATTCTCTCGGTCAAGAACGATATCCAGAGCGGCACCGCCCTGACCCTGGCCCTGGCCAAGCACCCCCTCCAATTCGACGAACTCTTTTGCAACCTGGTTCAGGCCGGCGAGCAGGCCGGCGTGCTGGACACCATGCTGGACAAGATCGCCACCTACAAGGAGAAAACCGAAAGTATCAAGGGCAAGATCAAAAAGGCCCTCTATTACCCGGCGGCGGTCATCATCGTCGCCATCGTGGTCACCACGGTCATCATGATCTTCGTGATACCCCAGTTTAAGTCGCTCTTCGATAGCTTTGGCGCCGACTTGCCGGCCTTCACCCTCCTGGTAGTCGGTATCTCGGACTTCATGGTCGAATGGTGGTGGATGATCGGCATGGCCCTGGGTGGCGCCGGCTATGGCATCGCCCAGGCCTTCAAACGCTCGCCCAAGCTCCGTGAAGGGCTGGACAGGACCCTGCTTAAACTTCCCATCATTGGCCCAATCCTCCATAAGGCCGCCATCGCCCGCTTTGCCCGCACCCTCGCGACCATGTTCGCCGCTGGCGTACCCCTGGTGGAGGCCCTCAACTCGGTAGCCGGCGCTACCGGCAGCGTGATCTATTCCGAGGCCACCCTGCAAATGCGCGAGCAGGTCGCCACCGGTCAGTCGCTCCAGTTATCCATGCGCCAGGCCAACCTCTTCCCTCACCTGGTCATCCAGATGACGGCCATCGGCGAGGAGGCCGGTTCCCTCGACGATATGCTGGGCAAGGTGGCGGATTTTTACGAGGAAGAGGTGGACAACGCCGTGGACGCCCTCGGCAGTCTGCTGGAGCCCATGATCATGGTCGTCATCGGCATCCTGGTCGGCAGCCTGGTGATCGCCATGTACCTGCCCATCTTCAAGATGGGCGCGGCGGTGTGAGCCAAACCCATGTCAGCCCTTGAACTCTTGATCGCAACCCCAGCCCTGCTCTACACCACGGTCGGTCTCTTCGCCCTGGCGGTGGGTAGCTTCCTCAATGTGGTCATTCACCGGCTGCCGCGGATGATGGAGCAGGCCTGGCGCCGGGAGTGCGCCGACCTGGCCGGCGAGGAGGTCCCGGCGGCGGAACGCCTGTCCCTGGCTCTGCCCGGTTCCCGCTGCCCCCACTGCGGGCACGTCTTGAAGGCGCGGGAGAATAT
The DNA here is from genome assembly GCA_049290655.1 of Chromatiaceae bacterium. Lineage (GTDB taxonomy): Bacteria > Pseudomonadota > Gammaproteobacteria > Chromatiales > Chromatiaceae > M0108. The sequence continues at coordinate 4,041 of JBATOB010000287.1, forward strand.
TCCGCTCCTGAGCTATCTCTTCCTGCGGGGACGCTGTTCGGCCTGTGACAAGCCCATCGGCGCGCGCTACCCCCTGGTCGAAGGGGGGACCGCCCTGCTGTCCATCCTCGTCGTCTGGCACTTTGGGGTGACCTGGGAGGCCGCCGCGGCCCTGACCCTGACCTGGGGCCTGATCGTCCTCGCCTTCATCGATATCGACACCCAACTCCTGCCGGACAGCATCACCTTGCCCCTGCTGTGGCTAGGGCTGCTCCTCAGCCTCGATGGCGGCTTCTCCAGCCCCCAGGACGCCATCCTGGGGGCTGCTCTAGGTTATCTCTTCCTCTGGACCATTTACCAGGTCTTCAAACTGACCACCGGCCGCGAGGGCATGGGCTACGGTGATTTCAAGCTCTTCGCACTCTTTGGGGCCTGGCTCGGCTGGCAGGATCTGCCCATGATTCTGATCCTGTCCAGCGTCGTCGGGGCCATCATCGGCCTGACCTTGCTCGCCCGGCGCGGTCAGGATCGCCACACGCCACTGCCCTTCGGCCCCTATCTGGCCACCGCGGGCTGGATCGCACTGCTCTGGGGCGAAAGCATCAATGGCGCCTACCTCCACTGGACCGGGCTGGGTTGAGTCCATGATCCCATCGGGCCGCCCCCGGCTGGTCGTCGCCCTGACCGGTGGCATTGGCAGCGGCAAGACCACCGTCTCCCAGCGCCTGGCGGAACTGGGCGCGGCCGTCATTGACACCGATCTCATCGCCCACGCCCTCACGGCCCCGGGTGGCGCGGCCATGGCCGCCATCGCCACGGCCTTTGGACCTGGGGCCATTGCCGCGGACGGCAGCCTGGATCGGGTTGCCATGCGGCGTCTGATCTTTAACGACGCCCGTGCCCGCCACAGGCTCGAGGCCATCCTCCACCCCCTGATCCGCGCCCGTATGGACGAGCAACTGGCCCAGGTCCAGGCACCCTATGCCGTGCTCGCCATCCCCCTCCTGTTCGAGACCGGCTGGACCGATGTCGCCGACCGCATCTTGGTGGTGGACCTGCCCGAATCCCTGCAAGTCGCCAGGGTCATGGCCCGCGGCGACCTGTCCGCGGAGGAAGTCCGCCCAATTCTCGCCAGCCAGGCCAGACGCGAGACCCGCCGCCAGGGTGCCGATGACCTGATCGACAATAGCGGTATCCTGGAGGACCTCATGGCACGGACCGCGGACCTGCACAGACGTTATCTGAGACTTGCCCAAAAGCCACGCCCTCAATAATTGCTTGAAACCCAGAAAATTCTAGCTTGAGGGCAGGATGCCCCTCGTTTATGCTCGTCATCGCGAGATGAGAGATCCCGCGATTGCCAACAATAAACAAAGGAGACACCCCTATGACCAAGCCCATTTCCATCCTCGCCCTTGGCGCCCTTCTGGTTCTTCCCAGTCTCGCCGTCCAGGCTGCCTCGGAATGCCAGGGCCTCGACCAGACCGCCTGTGGCGTCAACCCAGGATGCTCCTGGGTCAGCGGCTATGCGCGTAAGGATGGCAAGGATGTCGCCGCCTATTGCAAGTCCAAGGGTGAGAAGAAGGCCGGCGAGGAAGCGCCCGCCGCCCCGGTTCAGGCACCTGCCGCTCCGGCTAAGGTTCCTGCTGCCCCGGCATCGGCCGCTCCGGCTAAGCCTCCCGTTGTCCCGGCTCCGGCTCCGGCCCCCGCCGTCCCAGCCAAGGCCCCCGCTGCTCCGGCTCTGGCCCCCGCCGTCCCAGCCAAGACCCCCGCTGCTC
>JBATOB010000288.1:0-5385 GCA_049290655.1 Chromatiaceae bacterium
GGTTCGTGGTCACATCGACAAAATCGAGGCGACCGGGCTGATCGTAGAGGCTGCCATCCGGGAGCCGGGCGTGCGCGATCAACTCCTTGGCCTCGCCGCCGTTGGCCGCGGCGCGTTGCCGCGCGTCCAAGAGTTCACGCTGGGTCACCGGAAAGAAGACATGAATGGGGTCCTGACTGACCAGGGTGGCCAGGACCCCGGAGGCGGGGCCGACCAGGTTGCCCACCGTCAGGGCCGCCCGGCCAATGCGCCCCGCCACCGGGGCCTTGATCTGGGTGTAGTCCAAATCGAGCCGGGCCGCCGTCAGGGCCGCCTGGGCCTGTTCACTACTCGCCACCGCCACCCGATGGGCGGCGCGGAGCTTGTCCACCTCCGCCGCCGACATATTTTTCTGCTTGAGGAGCTCCTCGCCCCGGGAAAACTGGGCGCGGGCATTCTCCACCTCGGCCTGGGCCTTGGCCAGATCCGCCTGGCGCTGCTGGACGATGGCCTGATATTGCTCGGGCTCAATAGCAAAGAGGACCTCGTCCACCTTCACCTCCTCGCCCTCGGTGAACCGCCGTTCCTTGAGAAAACCCTCGACCCTAGCCCTCAGTTCCACCTTGTCCACGGCCGCCACCCGGCCCATGAAGGTCACCTGCTGTTCGATCGGCTTCACGACAGCGGCCATGACCTCGACAGTGGGTGCGGAGGTATCCTGAAGCGCCGGCCCATCCCCCTTGCCGCAACCGGCAACCAGGAGGGGGATGGCGACTAGCCAGAAGGGGGAGCGGATGGAAGGCTTGCGGGGCATGAGGGGCATGGGGGTACTCCGGCGCGGACGAGAGTTAGTAAATTATTTTCACACACCCCCCAGCCAATCGCGAGTTTTCCTTGCCGCTTGACGATGGCTCGCGCCAATGCGATGGTTCTCCAGGGAGACACAATGACGTCACCGAAACTTTGAAGCCCATTAATAACCAGAGGTGGAAAATGATAATTTCGGAAAAAGAAGCTGGCCTCATCGACGTACTGGTGCAGCGGCTGGAACAACAGCGCCTGCCCCGAGCCCTGGACCTCAAGGCACTGGTCGATCGCGGCGAGCGCCTGAGCGACCTGGATATCTCCTTCCTGGACGAGTCGCTCCAGGATGCGAGCGATGTTAAAGGCTTTGTTGACCAGCACCCGGAATGGCAAGACCTGGCCGGGCGCATGGTTCACCTTTATAAGGAAATCACCACCAGGGCCCTGGAGAACGAACAAGGTGGCTAGAGGGGTCCTTGTTCCGGATTTTTGGCTTTTTTAAGGGAGGGCCAAGGGATGACTGAAATCGAGAGCCATGGCTCTTTTGTTCAAGCACTCGCGGGGCAGGTACGTGGCTGGCTCGCGGATCGCCGCGCCGCCCGGCAGCGGGAACGCCAGCGGGCCAAGGCCCTGGCCGCGGCGGTGGAGGAGGTCGTCTCCGGCGTCGAGCCCAAACTCCGGGCCGTCCGCGGCTATCAAGGCAAGCTGGGTCCGGAAATCCAGCGCTTCCTGGATTTCGTCACCGACATCATCGCCCAACTGCCGCCGGCCATCGAACTGAGCCGCGCCGCCTGGCGGAAGGACCCCCAGGTCAACGCCTTCTTCGCGGCCGCCAAGGATCTGCCCCTCTGCCTCTCGCGCGCGCCGGAACTGCGTGACTACTTCGAACGCGAGCCCCTCGCTACCCAGGCCTATTGCATCATGACCTCGACCCGCGCCGAGCGGCAAGTCTTCGGTATCGGCCTCCAGGGGGATATGCTGCAACGGGATCTGGCCCAGACCAGCGTCGGCTTCGTCGAACCTCTCATCCTGGCGCCCTCGCCTTCCGAGGCGGAGGTGCGCAAGGAGGCCCTGAACCGCGCCCTGCACCTCTTTATCGGCTTTGCCCAGGCGCAAGTCGCAGAAACCCTGGGGCAACGCGAGGGGCTGAATCATGAGCGCCAGATCCAGGAGGTGCGCCTGCGCAGCCTGCGCACCCGCTCGCGCGGCCTGGACGCGGATGGGAAGATTCGGGACGAGATCCTGGCCGTCGAGCAAAGCCTGGCGGAAAACGCACGCGAGATGGAGGCGTTGGGCGGTCCCCTGATGAGTCTCGATGCCACTCTCGAACAGGTTCGGGCCCTGTTTGCGACCCCCGGCGACCAGATTCACCTCGCCCATATCCCCCTGCTTCTGGACCTGTTGGGGATCAAGCTCGACGAGGCCGCGAATGAAAAGCCGCAAGCGCAGGTCAACGAACTGTCCCTGATCGAATTCACCGTCGGCTCGCGGCGGCGCGTCATCACCCTGGTGCGCTGCCCTCGGGAGGAAATGCTGTCCCGGGCACAAGTGGTCGAGCAGGTGGACCCCTTCCTGGCCTCCCAGCTCGGCATCCGGGGATTGTGAAATCCTCGGAGCCCGCGTACCTTACTAACCATGACACCCTTAGCGGTGTTGCAAGAAACCTAAACTACCTCGGGGGTGCCCGTGCGGCCTGGTAACTTCACCCTTGTCGCCAGTCTCCTCGTCCTGACCCTGGGCCTTTCCCCCGTACTGGCGGGCGAGGTCTTGGAGGGGGTCAAATCCCGTGGCATGTTGCGTTGCGGCGTTAGCGAGGGCATCCCCGGCTTTTCGCAACGGGACCCCGACGGCCGCTGGCGGGGCCTGGACGCCGATTTCTGCCGGGCCGTGGCCGCCGCCGTGATCGGGAATGGCGAAAAGGTCCTGTTCGTGCCCCTTTCGGCCTCGGAGCGCTTTCCGGCCCTGCAGGCGCGCACGATCGATCTCCTGGCCCGCAACACCACCTGGACCCTGGTCCGGGAGGCGGTGATGGGGGTGCAGTTCACGGCCACCCTCTTTTACGACGGCCAGACCTTCATGGTACCCGCGGACTCGCCGATCCAACGGGCCACCGATCTGGACGGGGCAACGATCTGCGTCCAAAAGGGCACGACCAGCCTGCGCAATCTCCTACCTTACTTCACGCGCTTGGGGCTCGGGGTAAAGCCCATGGTAATCGACTCCGCCAATGAGGCCACCGAGGCCTTTTTCAGCGGCCGCTGTCAGGCCTACACCTCGGACAGCGGGCAACTCGCGGGGGCGAGGCTTTTGGCGCCCGCCGGACGCTTGGCCTACCGTATCCTGCCCGACCCCATCTCCAGCGAGCCCCTGGCCCCGGCGGTCTGGGGGGGGGACCAGCAGTGGGCCACCATGGTCCGGTGGGTCCTGTTTTCCCTCGTTCACGCCGAGACTCTGGGTATCACCCGCGGCCAGGCCAATGACCCACCCCCGGATTATTACGCCTCCCTGCTACGCTGGGACGAGCAGGAGGCCGACGCCCTGGCCAAGGCTATCGGCGTGCCCGAGGGCTGGGCGTTGCGCGCCGTGGCCACCGTCGGCAATTACGGGGAGCTCTTCGACCGCAACCTGGGGGCGGGCAGCGAGATCGGCCTGGAGCGCGGTCTCAACCGGCTCTGGTTGGATGGGGGCCTCATGTATGCCCCGCCCTACAAGTAATCAGGCCCGCGTATGACCGACTTACAGATCTACCTGACCATCGGGGTCTTCGCCAGCGTCATCCTGCTGATCGCCCTGGATGTGATCGACATGACGGTGGCCGCCCTGTTGGGGCTGTCCGTCCTGGTCCTGACGGGGGTCTTCGACCACAACGACCTGATGGAGACGGTCGGGGTCGCCAATGGGCCCATCGCCCTGCTGTTCGGCGGCATGGTCGTGGCGCGCGTCCTGGCCAAGACCGGGCTATTCGAGCGGCTGGGCGCATCCTTTCTGCGCGCCACCGGTGGCAGTGGCAAACGCTTCCTGCTCCTGCTGGTCGCCCTGGTGGCGCCGATTTGTGCCCTGCTGCCCAACGCCACCACCGTTATCCTGGTCGCCCCCATCATTCTGAGCGTCTGCCGGGCCCTCAAGATCGACTTCGTCGGCCCCCTGATTCTCACCGCCCTCATCAGCAACTCAGCGGGCATGTTGACCCTGGTGGGCGATCCAGCCACCTTCCTGGTCGGTAGCGCCATCGGCCTCACCTTCGGGGAATATCTGCGTACCGTGAGCCTGGGCGGCCTGCTGGCGGTCCTGGCCATCATTCCCCTGCTGCCCTGGCTCATGCGAGACATCTGGCGCCTGCGTCTGGAACTGCCCGACCCGGAACCCCCAAGGCCCATGGAGCACCCGGGCTTCGGGATCTGCGCCTTGGGGGTGCTCCTGGTCATGGTCGCGCTCTTCCTGTTTGGCGAGAGCCTGCCGAGCTCGGTCCCGCCGCCCTCGGTCGCCATCATCGCGGCCAGCCTGGCCTTGCTGGTGATTCATGGCGCCCGGGTGGAGCCCGTGGACAACGTGCTGCGCGATGTGGACTGGAAGACCCTGATCTTTCTGGCCGCCATCTTTTCCCTGGTCCAGGCCTTCACCAAGACCGGACTCCTGCAGGGCATGTCCCTGCAACTCTATACCTGGTTTGGTGCCGAGATCACCCTTGTGGCCCTGGTCATGCTGGCCGGCATTGGCCTCCTGTCGAGCCTGCTGGCCAACATCCCGGTCGTGGCCGCCTCCCTCGTCATGGCCAAGGGTTATCTGGTGGCGGCCCAGGCCGTTCCGGAGTTTGCCCTGGCCACCAGCTTCACCGACTGGCCCACGGCCACCCTGCCCCTCTTCATCGCCATGATGTTCGGCGCCACCCTGGGAGGCAATGCCACCCTGATCGGGGCCTCGGCCAACATCATCGGCGTCGGTATCTGCAACAATCAGGGCGCCCATGTGACCTTCCTGCGTTTCGCCCGCTATGGCGTGCCCATCACCCTCGCCCAGCTTGCCATGGGTGCCCTTTATGTCCTGGCCTTGACCAGCATCCTCGGCGCCGAGCCCCTACCCCCATTGGCGGAGATATTGCCATGAACCCTGCCCTCCTCCGGCTCGTCCGGCCGCTCCCAGCCCTGACCCTGGCCCTGCTGGCCACAGGCTGCGCCAACACCCCGGACTCCGGGTCCTCCGCCGTCCTCGGCAGTGGCACCGATGTCACCGTTAGCGATCCAACTCGCCTGACTCGTAGCGGCTTCCTTAGTGATTACCAGCGACTGGCCCCCGTGCCCTGGGCCGATGGCGTCCAATGCTGGAGCAATCCGCAACTGCGAACGGGGACCTATGACAAGGTGCTCATCACCCGCATGAGCGTCAAGCTCAAGGACGGCCAGGGGGATGGCATCGATCCGACCGACCTCAAGACCCTCACGGACTATTTCCATCAGGCCCTGGTCAAGGCCCTGTCGCCCAAGATCAAGGTCGTTGACAAGGCTGGACCGGGCGTTCTGGCCCTGCGCATTGCCTTGACCGATCTGGTGCCAACCAACGTAGGCCAAAGCACCCTCGGCACCCTGGTCCCCTATGGCTTCGTCG
>JBATOB010000289.1:0-5599 GCA_049290655.1 Chromatiaceae bacterium
GCGCATCAGGGCGTAAACTCATCCGGTCGGGTGGCCAATCGCGCCACTGCAGCACGAGTAGTACGCACAGACCTAGCAGGATAGCGACAAGCAACCGCTTCAACTGGCACTTCCCAAGGCGTAACCAAAAACATCGAGTCGTATCGTCAATTCTTGTTTGGTTTCCGCTGGCGGACTGTTTCCCCCCTGCCGCCGATCGCGCCGCTCGCGGCGAGTGGTCGAACGTACCGAGAGTTGGTCCACGAAGAGGAAGGGCCTAGCATGCTCAATGCTGTAGAGCACATCTAACATGGCATTCGTATCACCCTGAATTTGGGCACGGATTCGGACCCTAGGGGGATGCTCATTGGGCTCGGCGGGCAGAAATTGGGAATTTACCAGACGCGCCCCCGCCGCCTGAACCATCTCCTGAATGGTGGCCTGAAGCTGGGCACCGGCCAGGGCCGCGGTGGGGGCATCGAAGTAGAAGGCCTTGATCTCTTGATTGTTCCGCTCCCGATCAAGTTCAGCCTTGAGTCGGGGAATGGTGGCGATTAGGCGTTCATAACGCTGAATTTGATCCACGACGGACTCTGTCTCACTTTCAAGCTCCATCAACCGCTGATGCCAAGGCATGCCAATACCCAGCAGGATAATTACTGGTATCAGGATGGCCACTGACCAGGCAAGCAGGCAGCTACCCCACTTAGGCAAAGGCCCGACCTTGATCATGAGTCGCCACCCTGGCGTTGGTAGTTAAAACCGATGTGAAAGCGTTCCCGATCCGTGTTGGGAACCTGGGAGACCGGCGAACGGAAGGCGACGCCGGAAATGGATGGTGCCTGCTCCAAGAGGCCTATCAGGGCGGCGGCCTGAATGGATTCCCCACGAACCTGGACCTCGCTGCCCTGAAATTCCAGGTTTTCCACCCAGGTACCATCGGGGAGCCGGTCCGTGAGTTCCCGCAACAAATCGATCATGGCCGCCTGACTGGCCTTGCGTTCAAGCACCGCCACGCTACCCTTGTGAGCGATCTCAACGGCCTCGCGCAACGTATTGACCTCGGCCGCCCGGCCCTTGACGTCCGCAAGCTCCTTGTTCAGGCCCGCGAGGGTTTGGGTCTTTTGCCAAATGGGCCCCGCCAGGGTGGCAGCCACCAGGATCAGGGTCAGGAAACCCAACAGAGTTCCTAAACTGAAAAGCCGTCCCTCACCCTTGGGGCGCTCCGCCTCGGGCAAGAGGTTGACCGAAGGCCAGGCTTCTGGCCAAGCGATGCGATCGACAGGGGCACCCACATCCCTCATCCGGCCCAGCCAACCCTGAATGGGTTCACGCCGACAGAGGGCCAGTTCCACGGTGAGGCGCCCACCCTTGGCCTGATCCTCGGCCAGACGGAAGTCATAATAGACTTGGTCGGGATGAAAGGGGGTGAGGCGATCGATCTCATAGTGGATAACCTGGCGCAGGTTTTTGCGTGCCTGGCCGGGCAGGAAAAGGATGCGCGTGATAATCCAGTTGGCGGGCAACTCCATACAGGTGCGCGGTTCCGTATCCCGGCCTGCCACCAAGGACGCTAGGGTCGCCAGTGAGCCAGTATCCGATTCCAAGAGGGCATGGCCAGAATCTCCCAGACCCTGGCGCAGCAAAGCCTGGCCTTCCCCTAACACCAGGGTGAGATGGGTATCCCTTGGCGCTAGAAATTCTCCCAGCCGCCCTGGCAGACAACTGGCGAGATCCCGACGCCAACGCACGACCAGGCTTTCCAGCGATAGGCCAACGTCAAGAGTGGGAAGACGAATACCCAGGGATGAAAGGGCTAGAGACATACGGCGAACAGCTTAAATATCAAGTCAAACCGTGAAGAACGCATTGGGCACAATGACGATATTGGGCGCAAATGTAAAGCCTGGACGCCCTGCCAAAACCTGCCGAACCGAGGAAAAATTGCGCAACCCCGGATGCGGCAAGCACCCTTTAAGTTCGGAAACAGGGTACCTATCCCGGCACTTCTCCTTCCCCAATGGAACTTCCCGAGGCCTGTTCCGGCGCCAGGGCATGGCGTCGCCACAAGATCTCGACCGGGGGGCTTATACCTTGCTGGATGCGCACCAGGGATTCCATAAAGCGGAAGGTACCCCCCGGCGCGCGCCAGCGCACCTGGATGCGATAAAGGGGCCCGCCCCGGCCCTGCGGGGTCGGCGTTTCCTCCAAACTCGCGGTTTCGGATTCTAGCCTATCTTGCATCTCTTCCAGACTGATACCTTGCAGCGCCGCCTGTACCAAGGGGGGAGCAAAGTTAGGCTCCGGGGTCGCCTGCCCGGATGAAACCGTCAAGGCCGGCGTTAATATCCGATATAATTTTTTTTTAAAACCAATGACTTGCTGAAGCTCCTCCAGGCTATCGAAGGGACCATCCTTGGCACCGTAGGGCAAACCGGCGGCTTCATAGTCCGGATCCTCGGCGCCATTGGCGAGATGCAGGTCATCTGCGTCGCGCCAGTCAAGGATGGCATCCACCAGGCTGTCAGGTTCCGCGTCCTGGGGACCGACCGCCATCATCAAGGCCAGGAGCAGGTCACGATCGGCGGTGTTCAAATCGATGAGGGACGCCTCATTGATGATACGAATCTCAAGCATCTGCTCCCCAAGCCCCCAAACCCGAGGCTGACCATCCGGCACCCAGAAGGCCTGGGTATCGAGGGCTTCTTCCTCGGTTGCCACGGGGGGCTGGGTCAGGAGATTCAAGGCCGCGAATTGGATGGCGGCATCGGCCTGGGCGCGGAAGGAGGCGCTGGCGACCTGATTGGCCGCAAGATTGATCTCCGTGCGCTGCGTGGTAGTCAACCCAACGGCAATGATGGTCAGTAGGGTAATGACCCACAGGACCAGCATCAGGGCGATGCCATGCTGGCGGCAGCTCGTCTTCGCAAAGCGACGGAAATCCCTCGCCGGCAGGATGGCGAAATCCTTCATTGTGGCTTTCCGAAACCGGTTGCGGGCACCGGAGTAGAGGCCCCAAGCCAAATGATGAGATCCGGCCACACCCGATAAGGCGTGGTGAGATGGATACGCAGGGCTTGAGGCGGCATGGCGCGATCCTGCCAGGTCGCCTGCCACTCCCCCTTGGCTTCGACCGTCACGGCGGGATCCTCGCCCTCGGGAAAGCCGAAATAGGCGATTTCGAACTCTTCGACATGATCCAGCAGGATACTGGTGCCGAAGGCGCCGGCCGCGACATCCTGGTCCTCTAGGACACCCGATGATACCACCTGGCCACCCAGAGGTTGCCATTCCGGGATTTCATTCGTTCCCGCCAGAACGGCGGGGTTGAGTAGCCAGCGGGTTAGCACCAACGAGCCCTTCTCTCCCGTTGCCTCTAGCCCCAAGCGCAAGATATAGAGTCCTGGGATTCCCACTTGTTCGGCCAGGGGCGAGACGAATTCCAGGTTCTGACCATTCCCGGTAAAAAGCAGATGGGGCTCCGCATCCAGGGTAAGCGTAATGGGGCGTGATTGACTCAAGACCCGTACCAGGAAATCACGGGCAAGGCGTAATTCGGCATTAAATTCGGCCGAGGTCTCGACCCCTTCCCAGGAACGTATGCCTAACCTTAAGCCGGAAAAGAGCAGAATACTGATCAGCGCCACCAGGACAAAGGCGATCAGCAGTTCCACCAGGGTGAAACCGCCCGAAAAGCCCTGGGAAATGCTCCTAGTTTTCAGGGAGGGCCTCCCCCAAGCGTAACGTGGACAGAGACACCCGTCGGGCCCCCCGCGCCGTCTCCCAGGCCACCTCGGAGGTGATGACATAGGCCGGCAGAGGGGGCTCTCCTGGAAGAAGAGCCCCCAAGGGCAGTTCGGACACCTGGACTTGCCATTGCAACCCATCCTCGGTCTCCCCGCCTCGAGAACCCGGTTCCAGGGGGATATCCAGACCGACAAGACCAAGACCCGCCTCCGCTAGGGCGGTAGCTCGGCCATAGCTGCCGCTGAGGGCAGAGGTAATGAGGGCCCGCGAGAAGACTTGCGTCAAAACGCCCAGGGTGATGGCGAGGATGGTGAAGGCGACCAGTACCTCCAGTAAGGAGAACCCGCGCTGGTTCCCGCCAGGTTTCATGGGGTAATCCGGTGCGCCCATGTCTCGAACATTCCCCCCGATCCTGGCACCAATCCCCTTCATGACCCTTCCCAGGGCGCTACCTGAACCCGCCCTGTCAGCCATTGGGTTCCAATCTGCCAGCCGGCGCCGTCGCGGGCCAGGATGACGCGCCCACCGGTGGAACCGCCATCGGCAAAGAAGCGAATGGCGCCCGTCTGGTCATTCTCCATCTCGGATTCGGCGACCACCAGCTTAAGGTCCAGGCCCTTGGGTAAGGAGATGCGGCGGAAGGGCCCCTCGACCTGATAGCTGCGATCCTCCAGATCGATGGTGAAGGCAATGTCCCGCCCGGTGCGAATGGCCTCTTCACGCGCCAGGCGGAGCCCGGCGGCCACCCGGCGGGCGGAGGATTTCAGTTCAACCCCGGGGATGGAGGCGGAGATGAGCGGAGGAACCAGGGCAATGAGCACGGTAGCCAAGGCAAGTACCACCACCAACTCCAACAGCGTAAAGCCACGGCTTTGAAGCAGCATAACCTTGGGTAACCTGACCAAGCTCGTCTCCGGGCACAAGGCCCTATAAACCGTCGCAGTTAATCCCAGCCGAGGATGTCCTGATTCTCGCCTTCGCCACCCTCGCGGTTATCGGCGCCCAGGGACCAGATATCGAAACTGCCATGTTGACCTGGAGATTGGTATTGGTAATCGAAGCCCCAAGGATCCTTAGGCACCTGGTTCTTCTTGAGATAGGGGCCATTCCAGTTCGACGCCCCAGCCGTATTTTCCACCAGGGCCTGAAGGCCTTCGTTGGTCGTGGGATAGCGACCCACCTCTAGCCGATAGATATCCAAGGTGGCCGAAAGATCCTCGATTTGGATACGAGCCGTCTTGGTCTTGGAACCCCCCAAGGCCTTCATCACCTGAGGGCCAACCAGACCGACCAGTAAACCCAGAATGGCGAGAACGACCAGGAGCTCGACCAAAGTGAAGCCCCCATGGCGAGACCGGGACCGCATGGCCTTTTCCTGGGGCCGAGTAATACCTTTCTGACAACTTGGAATTTCCATCATTGGGAACCTTGCAACAGTATTTAGAATCGAGGAGCTTGGGAGAACGACTGCATTTTAACCCAAACCCCGCTAGACACGACGAACCGACATCGGGACGGACTCTTTGCTACTTCACCAAATCATTGGCCCCCAAAATCGGCACTATGATGGAGATGATGATGCCAGCGACGACGACGCCCAGGCCGATGATGAGAGCAGGCTCGAGCAGAGTCAGCAAGCGTTTGACGCTCAACTGGGTCTCCTTGTCGTAGATGGCGGCGACCTTGGCGAGCATGGCGTCGAGGGCACCGGACTCCTCGCCGACGCGGACCATCTGCAGGGCCATCTGGGGCAGGATCTCGCGCTGGGTGAAGGGCTGCGCCAGGCCGCGGCCCCGCTTGAGTTCCTCGCCCGCCTCGGACATGAGACTAGCCAGCTTGCGGTTGCCGACCACCTCCTTGGCCAGGTTGAGCG
>JBATOB010000290.1:0-3290 GCA_049290655.1 Chromatiaceae bacterium
GTCTATGCCTGGGCCAAGGAGCAGGCCGGGGAGGTCAGCCATGAAATGTTCGGTGACTGGATGCACCGCAACCAACTGTCACTCAGCCTGGCGGCCGAGGCCCTGGGGATCAGCCGCCGCATGGTCAGCTACTACCGCACGGCTCACAAACCCATACCACGCGCTCTTTGGTTCGCCTGCCTAGGCTGGGAAGCGACGCGACCCCAGACTAAAACCCTGCCACGCGCCCTGCCGACGGCCCGCGAATATGCCGCCGCGCACGCCTGAGTTAACCCTGCTCGCCAAAAACGCGGAGATCCTCGTCACCATGGACGGGGAACATCGCGAATTGAAAAACACCAGCCTCTATGCCGAGGACGGGATCGTCAAACAGATTGGACCGCTCTCGGCGCGCCCACCAACGGCCGATACCGTCCTCGATCTGACCGGGCAGATCCGGATGCCCGCCCCGCGCCGGAGCCTGATCCCATGACCCCCGACCAGTTCATCACCAAGTGGCGGGACGCCACCCTTGTCAAGCCCCGTATGATCATATTCCGAGACGGAGCTACCCGCTATTCTTGAAAAGGGAGGTGCTTCGCCCCCGTAGAGACGCGAAAACAGTCAGGAGCGTCGCATCGTCCCCACCGGATTCATGCGACCCTGACCTCAGCCCACGAGGAGGAGTGTTACATCCTCAACAATTTCGCGTTGCGCCCGATCGGTTGGCAGCAGGCGGTCAGCAACGGCGAAAAACCCCATAGATGAATTTCTGCTCCCCTTGAGCCGGGGTGACATGGGACGGCACTCAAGGTCGCGGTGGAGATGTCCAGAACGGTCACGTCGGTAAAGCCCTGTTCCAGGAGATGATCAACCAGGTTGGAGGCGCCGCCGCCAACATCGATGACGGCATCGTCAGGCTGAATACCCAGGTTGGCGATGAGTTTCAGCGAGGTTTCGGGACGGATCTGGTACCAACTCGCCTCGTGGGTGGCGCAGGCGGCATAGACTTGCGCCCAGTGATCGCTAGGATCGGTCAAGGCATACCTCCTCGGAGAATTTCAAACCCAAAAGACAAAAACCCCGAGCCCATCCGGTGAGCATGGGGGCTCGGGGTCGCAATATCGGAAAAGAGGGTCATCCCTGACCTTATGATTTTCCGGTAATCCGCTACGGGCTTGCCGCTTTAGGCCGCGGCCGCTCCCTCGATTTGCAGGTCCTGGGTAGCGGTCGTGAGACCGGGTTCCTTGGCGGCGACGAAGAAGCTCCAGATATAGAGGATCAAGCCGACGAGGAAGACGAGGCCGGTCAGCTCGCGCAGCCAGTAGAAGATGGCGATCTTGTCCTGGACGAGCATGAACTGAAGGGGCGCGTCGCTGAAACGTTGCAGATAGACCTGCAGGATGCCGGCGGCGGTCAGGAAGAGGGTGATGAAGACCATGGAGACCGTCATCAGCCAGAAGGACCACATCTCCAACACCTGGGAGCGCTGGCTGTTGGCCTCACGACCACTCAGGATCGGCATGGCGTAGGAGATCATGCCCAACACGATCATCACATAGGCCCCATAGAAGGCCATGTGACCATGGGCGGCGGTGATCTGGGTGCCATGGGTGTAGTAGTTCACCGGCGACAGGGTGTGGAGGAAGCCCCAGACGCCCGCCCCCAGAAAGGCCATGACGGCGGTCCCCAGGGCCCAGAGGACGGCGGCCTTGTTGGGGTGATTGCGGCGGCGCCGGTTGACCATGTTGAAGGCAAAGACCGTCATCATGAAGAAGGGAATCGGCTCCATGGCGGAGAAGATGGAGCCCCACCACTGCCAGTATTCCGGCGCGCCAATCCAGTAATAGTGATGTCCCGTACCGATGATGCCGGTAATCAGGGTCATGGCGATGATGACATAGAGCCACTTCTCCACCACCTCGCGGTCCACGCCCGTGGTCTTGATGAGCACGAAGGCCAGGATGGAGCCCAGGATGAGTTCCCAGACACCCTCGACCCACAAATGCACCACCCACCACCAGAAGAACTTATCCAGCACCAGATTGGTCGGGTTGTAGAAGGCGAAGAGGAAGAAGACCGCCAGCCCCGTGAGGCCGATCAACAGCACCAGATTGACCACGGTCTTGCGGCCCTTGAGAATAGTCAGGCCGATATTGAAGAGGAAGGCGAGGGCGACGATGACGATGCCCACCTTGGTGATGGTGGGCTGCTCCAGGAACTCCCGGCCCATGGTGGGCAGGATGGCATTGCCGGTCATCTTGGCCAGGCCGGCATAGGGCACCAGGAGATAACCCGCGACGGTGAGGGCCGCGGCGATCAGGAAGACCCAGAACATGAGGATGGCCAGCCAGGGTGCCGCCAGTTCCCGTTCCGCCTCCTCGGGCACCAGGTAATAGGCCGCGCCCATGAAGCCCATGAGCAGCCACACGATCAGGGCATTGGTATGAACCATGCGCGCCACGTTGAAGGGGATTTCGGGGAACAGAAAGTCCCCGACCACATACTGCAGGCCCATGATGAGCCCGAAGAGGATCTGGGCGACGAACAGCGCGATGGCGGCCATGAAATACAGCTTGGCCACGCCTTGGGATTGATACTTCATCATTCGAACTCCTAGGTTTGGTATCCAATTAGCCCTGCTTGTTGGGTGGCCAGCCGGCGGTGTTGATCTCCGAGGCATACTTCAGGAACTGGGCGATGGCCTCCAGCTCGGCGGGGGCAAAATTGAATTGCGGCATGCTGCGGCGGCCAGGAATGCCGTCGGCGGGGCGGCTCTGGATGAACGCCTTGATCGCGTCGGTATTGTTACCGAAGCGCACATAGACATTGCCCAACTCCGGGGCGAAATAGGCGCCTTCCCCCAGCAGGGAGTGGCAACCAATGCAGTTATTGGTCTCCCACAGCTCCTTGCCATGGGCGATCTGGCGCCCGAGTTCCGTGCTGGGATCGAGCAGCTCGCGCCGGTCGCGATCGGGCAGCGCCATGGTCGTATCGAAGGATAAGGCCAGGAAAAGCAGGAAAAAAAATACGGAGCCACCATAGAAGATGTTCCGCGCCATCGTTTTGGTAAAGGTTTGCGCCATGTTGAGTGGTCCTCTGGAAGCAGTTGCGGCCGGGGACCATTTGAGAGGAAGCCTCCCGTCGCAACCTTGACCAAGGTCAAGCCTGCCCGGTATTTCGACCTCGGGGACCTGCAACACCCTCAAAACATCGGACGATTCAGTTGCCGGGTCAGGGTGCGGGTCAGGTGGATGGCGTCAGCAGCGATGCGATCGGAAACTGACGGGGAGAGAGTGGGGGTAAGGGGC
>JBATOB010000291.1:0-2068 GCA_049290655.1 Chromatiaceae bacterium
CAATAGATATGGTCATCGTGGTCATCCCACATAATGGCGGCGGTCAAGAGGCCGCCTACCAGGGCCCCCGCCCCGAAGCCGATCAGTCCCTCGTTGTAAGAATTATCGGTGGTAACGACGGTCGTCGTGGCTGGCTGGGTGGCGGCATAGCCGTAGGCCGCATCGGTATAGACGGCCGGGTAATACTGGGTGGCCGGTGGCGTGGTCTGGCCATAGACCTGCGCCGGGTCGTAAGTCGGCACATAGACGGTCTCCGCGCTGGCGGGCTGGATGACGATGGTCTCCCCCGCCTTCTCGACCCGCTGCTTGTCGTTGCTCTTCAGATTGCCCGCTAACTCCGCCTCCCGGCGCAGCTTTTGGATGGCGTCGATCACATCCTGCATCTGGGCCAGAACGGCGTCACCCAAGTCCTGGGTCCAGTCCAGATTGTCGCTCATGAAGCCGAGCACACTAGGGAACTGGACCAGGACCTTGACGCTATCGTCCCAGGGCTCCCCCCGGACCGCCTTGTCCAGGGCCTCGCCCTTCAGGTCCTCGTGTTCCTCTTGCCAGCGATCGGCCTGCACCAGGTCCAGGGGATAGGTCGAGGCCATTAGAATCTGCGTGAGCAGGGCGTCGGGGTAGAGGGCGATGGGGGCAACCATCTGCTCGATCTGGGCTAGCGGGATAGGGTCTTTCGCCGGCTCGGCGGTCAGGCCGGGGGGGGCGAATCCCAAGGTGGCGGCCACCAACAGGGCCGCAAGCAGGCGTGACAGGATGGACATTGGGGAAACCCTCCGATTATCGAGGTCATGATCCGAAGAGGCAGAGGCCGCCCGAGAGCAGGGCCTGGCGGCAAGGACACACGAAAGTATAGTTAACCCCGCAACATGCACAAGCAAGGCGCCGGCGGGGCTATAAAGACCCTTAACACAGGCAACCATTGCGCTAACTAGAGGACGCGGTCGCCGTGTCCACCTGAATACGGCGGAACCTTGTCCGGATCCAAGCTGGCCGCTTGCCGCGACCGGGAGGGAATTCAGTGCCCTGTTTCACTATTCCCCCTCCCCCGTTGCCCATTGGAGCGCGCCCGGTTGAGGGCCAGCAGGCGCCGCAGGATCTCCGCGTCCGGCAGAGCCGGGGAGTAGTCATCCCAGCCATAGGCGACGGCGACGGCGGCATCGAGGGCCTGGTGGGCCTTGTCCAGCCAGGCCGGACGGGCATTGTAGAGGTTGGTGAGGGTCCGTTTCTTCAACTCGGCCGCGTGCTCCGGCTTGGGGATGATCCGATCCGGATAGCCGGGGACGACCTCCGGGACCCGCTCCACCCACTGAGGAGGGTTCAGCCAGGTCTCGCGCAGGGCGTTGAGCCGGTGAGCAGCCTCGGCGATAGCCAGGGCGACCGGGCGGTGCTCGGGGGCCACGGGCGGGAGGATGACGCCGGAGTCCAGGGTCTCGGTAGAGCCGGCGGTGTCGGCGGGGGTCAGGCCGGCGGGGAAGGGGAAGGTCTCGAAGGTGGTGGTTGGGGTATAACGCGGGTCGTTGCCCACACCAAGCCAGGTGCATAAGCCCAGCGCCCAACGCTCATGAAACCGCGAATGCAGGATGCCGAACGTGGCGTCGTCGGCCCTGGTGATCACGATGATCTGGCTATCGGGAACGATACGCGCATCCAACCAGACAAAGGTCCGGTACTTGGCTACCCGCGGCGTCGCTGCGATCCGGGACATCGTCTCCAACACCGCCATCATGTCTCCCCTGGGTCTCTCGTGTCGCCACCAAACCCTGCGTAACGATGGGTTCCGATTCTTCTGACGCTCCGGCTTCACCACTCGTTCAATGTATGAGAAAGGCGCCTCGTAGAGGGATGCATCGGCTTCCGTCATGCGTACGCCGAAATCAATGATCCAGGTATCTGATGGCCGACGGGTGATATCCATGCCATTCATCCAGGGCTTGAGAACATCGGCGTTCGATCTTCCGTGAGGATTTGGAGCAAGCATCCAAGACTCTGCACATTCCCTTGAAATGTCGAACGCTGCTCCTTTCTTAGTCCCCTGAAAGCCGATTTGGCGATTTTCCTTCAGTGC
>JBATOB010000292.1:0-2180 GCA_049290655.1 Chromatiaceae bacterium
ACATACAGCCACGGCAGCGCCGCGGCCACCCGCGCACGGCGCCGCACCTACGGCGGCACCAGGGTGGAGTGGAACGGCAACCCCGCGCCGCGGCGGTCGCGTACCTGCGGGACCTCCACTGCCACCGGCCCTACCGCGGTCAGGATCGCTCGCTCGGGCAGGTGGCCATTGCGCACCACCGCCCGGCGTCCGTCGCGCAGGGACACCGACTCACAGCCCTCCAGGAACAGCGCAACCTCTGTCTCCACGGCCCGCGGCAGGATCTCGCGCGCCCCCCGGCGCACCAGTTCCTCCAGCGGTAGTCCAATCTCCGCCAACCCGCCCCCTCCCGGATCGCTTGCACGCTCGCCCTGGGTACACGTATCGCCTCGCATGGCACACCTCGTCGTTGCTGTTTTGGGTCTCGACAACCACATTGTCAGCAACGGTGCGCCGCCTTCCAACCTCAATCAGCCCCCACTCATACACCAGATTCGAGCATACCTCGGTTTCCGATCCTACCCGAGTACCAGGTCCCGAACCTCGCCTCCCGGGTGCTGACCGTGAGCGGGCGTCGCCTGGCGCAAGACTGGCGGGAACGGCTCGGCTACTCGCTGCCGATGCTGGAAACCGTCGTCGATCCGCAGCGCTTTCAGGACACGATCTACCGCGCAGCCAACCGCCGCCACCCAACGTCTGGCACGCAACGTCGCCTGGTCTTCGACTACCTGCACATGACCGACAACTCACGGTGCCGCCCGCCGTCCCCTCAGGTGCAGGGGGCTAGAACGGATTTGCCGTGTCCCAGCCAGCGCGGTTGGATTTCCTGACCTTTCGTCAAAGAACATGCCAGATGTGTGATGGAATCATGTATGATCTTGATCATACTCGACTACAGTTGCCGCCAGAGACCCTTGCTGTGAGCTGCATCGATCGCATCGCCGCACGCGAGACTGATCTGGATACTGTTGCGGTCGTCCGCCGTCAACTGTCTGTATCGCGTTCTCATGTGCACACCTCCTGCCGACGGTCTAGGTCCGGGTGTTGCACTTCATTTTGAAACTCGCCGCAATAGTAAGTGGGCGGATGACGATGAAGGTTTTTGCGATTTCCCTACTGGCAGCATTCGCCATCGGCCTGAACGGGTGCGGCTCGCTGCTTGGTGAGCTGACGGCCGACGTGGCCGGAGTGGGAGGTGCCGCCTTAGCCTCGACCGTGACCGATAACGCAGCCATGGCCACCGGGATCGGGCTGGGGGTGCGCTCCGCCGCCCACGCCGGCTTGCAAAAGGTGCAACGCAAAGTGCACACCGCAGAACAGGACGCGATTGCCCAGGTGGGCGGCACCCTGGCGGTGGGGGCAATCGGAGAGTGGAACATCAAGCACCAGCTACCCATCGAAGACGATGCCCGAGGGCGGGTTACTGTCAGCCGACTCATCGGTGCGGGCGATCTCAACTGTCGGGAGATCGTCTTTTCGGTAGACACGCTGGTCGAGAATACGCCCCAGAGCGCTTTCTACGTGACCACCATCTGCCGAGATGGTCCCAAGTGGAAATGGGCCTCCGCCGAACCCGCCACCGAGCGTTGGGGCAGCTTGCAGTGATGGGCACACCGCTGAAGCGCCCTCCACCCGCGATCCTCGCCGGGGGCAGCCTTGGGCTGATCGCCCTGCTCGGCGGGATGCAAGCGGGCTGCAGCGGCATTGGCGGTTATGCCGGCGCGGCGGCCGGCATCGCAAGCGGAGCAGTCACCGCCAACCCAGCCGTGGGCTATGGAATCGGCATTGGGGTCAAGGCGGGAACCGACGCTGCGCTTAAACGGATTTTCCGCAACTGGCAGCAAGCCGAGCAGGACGAGATCGCCACCCTCATCGGTCGGCTGGCCGAAGGGGATTCCCACCCTTGGAGTATTCGCCACCCTCTCCCCTATGGCAACGAACAGGGGGAGCTGCGTGTGACCCACGTGATCAATACGCCCTTAGTGGTCTGCAAGGAGGCACTGTTCTCAGTGGTCGAAGGAGAGGGGGAGAAGCGCGTGGACGCCTGGTACACGGTTACCGCCTGTCAGCAGACCCCCCAATGGAAATGGGCCGTCGCCGAGCCGGCCGTCTCTCGCTGGGGTTTTCTCCAGTAATCGGGACCTGCGTAGCAGCATTCCTGTATTGAGGGGCCGCGTGTCGCCTCCCGGCTGATCGTGCTC
>JBATOB010000293.1:0-5996 GCA_049290655.1 Chromatiaceae bacterium
CTCCGCAATTACGCACACTCCTGACTGAGAACTTCGAGATCATTCGTATCAAAACCGAAATCTGAAATTTGTTGAGTATATATTTCCTCGTGTGAAGCTGTGGGCGATAAGCCTGAAAAGCCTGCGAGCGGTCGTTTGATGCTTCGTGTTGTACCGAAGGTTCATGCGGCAGCGTTGAAAGCAGCGGCAAGAAGTGGGCAAAGCCTCAATAAATGGGCTGAGCAAGCGCTTAATTCCGCAAGTAAGATTTCACCCCAAAAGTCTGCATCTGCGGGGTAGCATCAATTCGAAACCTAACGGTTGCCTCCAGCGGACCCCTCGCCGCGCAGCGGGCTCATTGGTAACGGAAAGTTCCGTTGTGGCGCGGCGGGGGGGTCCGCTGAGGCAAAGCGTTAGGCTCAGCAAATTGAATGGAGAAGCCAGAAAAAATAGTGCTTCTCTGCAAGGGAACCTCAGTGCTGACTGGTCACCTCAGACCTCCGCGAAGCCGGCCCGGCGATACCATTTGCGGGCCTCGTCGGGGTCTTTCGCCACGCCCCGTCCCTCCTCGTACAGCATCGCCAAGGTGGTCTGGGAGCCTACCAGTCCCTGCTCGGCGGCCAGGCGAAACCAGTGCGCCGCCTGTACGGGGTCCTTATCGGTGCATTCGCCTTCCAGAAACATGAAGCCCAGGCCATGCTGGGCGATATCCAGGCCGGCCTCGGCAGCGGCCTTCATGAAGCGGAAGGCCATGCCATGGTTCTCATGCATTCCCAGGCCGTTCTGGGCCATGATCGCCATGCGATATTGGGCCTGGGGGTCACCGGCCTCCGCCAAGGGAGACAGCAGACCCGAGGCGCGGGCGAAGTGTTTGGCCTCGAAGGCAGCGATGCCGCTGCCAATTTGCATATCGTAGTTGGAAATCGTGTCGGTCATGGGTCTAGCTCCAGCCTCTTGTTGCGAATTGGCGGCACTGGGGCGGCCATCTGAGCCCCCAAGCTGAGGGCCAGCCTGCCAGAATCAAAGGCCATTTTCGGCCGACCCCAACCCCAGCCAGGCCGTCCAGTGCTCCAGCAAGGCCTGATTGGCGGCGGCCACCGCCATGCAGGGCTCCAGCGACAGTTCAACCGGAACCCTGCCACCCCCCGGGCCAATGAGCCGGCTCTGGACCCCCGCCTCGCTGGCGATGAGGCGCCCGGCGGCCCAATCCCACAGCCGCTGTCCGCCATGCAGATAGAGCCGCGCCCGCCCCGCCGCCAACCAGCACCACTCCAGGGCGACCGCGCCCATGCTGCGCTGCGAGCGATAAGGGGCGTCGCCACCGAGGCGCATCAGGACCTCAACCGGCAACCGCTTGATATCCACCAGGGCCAACGCATCCTTGAGAGCCTCACTGGCGGGTGCCAGATGCAGGGGCTGCCCATTTAGCCAGGCGCCCAGCCCCCGCTCAGCGGTAAAGCATTCATCACGGACCGGGTCCAGCACCAGGCCCAAGCGGGCCTGTCCACCTTCGAGCAAGGCCAGCGAGATACCGAAAAAGGGGAAACCACCCGCGAAATTGCTGGTGCCATCGAGGGGATCCAGACACCAGAGGTTGCCCTGGGCGCCCGCCAGCAAGGCCCCTTGCTCCTCGGCCGTCATCTCCTCGCCCAGCACCGGCACGCCGGGAAAGCGATCGCTCAGCTCGGCGAGGATAAAGGCCTGGGTCCCCAGATCCGCCGCCGTGACCAGGCTGCCATCGGCCTTGGCCCTGGCATCCGGGTGCTGAAAGCGGGGCACGATCTCGCTACGCGCGGCGGACCGCAGAAGGTGACACAGGCTGGTTAGTTCCGGACTCATGGGGTGTTCCTGGTGAGGGCATCGGCGGGCATCATAACTCCTCCGGGGCGAAACAGCAGGGGGCCAAGACCGGGGCGAGGCTAGCCAGCTTTTGTTAGACTGCAAACCTTCACCAAGCGTCATCCATGACCAGGCCCCTACACTCGGCCGCAACGAGATTTTACCCCGGATGATCCAATCCCATGGCCCGATCCCAGTTCTGATCCAGGCCCTGATCGATAACCCGATCAGGACCCTGGTCCTAGCCCTCACCCTGCTCCTGACCACCGAGGCCTTGGCCGAAGACCCTAGCGCCGCTCCCAGGGTGGCCATGGCGGATGCCATGGCCCGGATGATGGAGGCCATGGGCTTCTTAAATCCACCGGCCAGTCCCGGCCTACCCATGACCACGCCGCCAGCTCCCCTAAGCGGAATGCCAGGCGGCCTGTCCATACCCGGCATGACCGGCATGCCCGGTGCCTCGTCCTGGTCGGCGCCCAGCGGCGACCCTTCCGGTCTCATGGGCAAGGGCGGCAAGGTCATGAAGCAAATGACCGAAGGCATGAAGTTTCCAGGGTCCACCATCGGGGCCATGCCCCCGTCCCCCGGCTCCCGATTGGACGGGGTCTGGGAGGGCCGCAATGGCGAGCTCCTCGTTGTCCAGGGCAACCGCTTTCGCATCTACCCCGGCGCCAGCGGTTTTGTGGACGGCTACATTCAGTTGAGCGGCGAACGCCTGGCCATGTACAACCCGGAAAACGCCCACATCAGCCCCTTTGACTTCGCTGAATCCGAAGGCCGACTGGCGCTGCGCGACAAGAATGGTGGCCATTTTCTCTACCGGCGACTGTGGTTGGATCAACCGGCGCCCCAGCTTCCCACCTCCCCCTCCACGGCCGAGAAGTAACCCGGTCAATCCGGTCCAGGTTGATCAGCCCAGCAGCAACTTGGTAGCTACCAGCAATAGCAGGACCCCGAAAGTTCGGGTCAGGATAGGGAGCGGCAGGCTGTGGGCCAGCCTGGCGCCCAGGGGCGCCATGGGCATGCTGGTCACCAGGATGCCCAGGACCGCTGGCCAATAGACGAACCCCGTGCTCATCCCGGGCAGCCCCTCCCTGCCCCACCCCATGACCATGAATCCGATGGCCCCGGCCAGGGCGATAGGCAGGCCGCAGGCACTCGAGGATGCCACGGCCTGGCGCATGGTCAAGCCCGCCTTGACCAGGTAGGGCACCGTGAGGGTCCCGCCACCGATACCGACGATGGCGGAGAGGGCGCCAATCCCACCCCCCGCCGTCGTCAGCCCCAGCAGGCCAGGGGCGGTAACCCTCGGCATCTCCGCCCGGGGTAACAACATCCGCATCCCGACATAGAGTAAGAAGACGCCGAACAGGCGCTGAAGCCATTCCTGAGGCAGCAGACCCGCAACGGCCGCACCCGCCCAGGCCCCCAGGACTATCCCCGGCGCCAGCCTCTGGACCAGGTCCCAGCGTACCGCTCCACGCCGATGATGGGCCAAGGCCGACGCACCCCCGGTACCAATTATGGTGGCCAGGGAAGTGCCCACCGCCAGATGCGCGATCCATTCCGGGGCAAATCCCAGGTGGCCAAAGACCAGGATCAGCGAGGGGACGATCAGCACCCCACCCCCCAGCCCCAGCAAACCCGCCAGCAAGCCGGAAAAGACCCCGGTCACCAGATAGGCCAAGATTTCAATCAGGGTCATGGAAACTCCCGCGCGCCCTTGCCGATACCCCTTCCCCAACCGCCAGGAGGACCATTCCTCTTGTGCACCGCAACATTAACAGTTGCCAATATTAGCGGAATAATATATTCTCATTAACAGATAAATTCCGCACCGAAGCACACCGTGCCGTTATGTTGTCCCGACTCGCCAAGGCTCTGATTTTTTCCCTGCTGGCCCAGGCCGGTCCGGTGGCCGCCGAAAACTATTTCGACTGGGCCAAGGTCGGGGCCGAGGCACGGGAACGGGGTTTGCCCGTCGCCCTCCTGATTACGGGTCCCGATTGCGGCTACTGTGAACGCCTGCGCCAGGAATTCCTCGAAGCCCCCGCGACGCGTGGCACCCTGGAACAAGAGGCCGTCACCCAGGAGATCTCCCGGGAAGAGGGCGGCAAGGTCACCGACTTCGACGGTGAGCGCATCCGTACCCGTCTCTTCCTGAACCGCTACGAGATCTTCGCCACCCCGACCCTGCTCTTCCTGAGCCCGGAAGGCGAGATGCTAGCCCCCGCCCTCGTCGGCTTTAACGGTGCCTGGAACTATGGCGATCTGGTGGCCAAGCGCATAAAGCGCGCCCACGCCAACCTGGCCTCTGGCGAGCGGCCGTCCCGTTCCATGCTAGCCGACAGCCAATAGCCCCGACGGCTGGCCCCTCACAAACGGCCGCGCAAGTCCCTGAGCGAAAAACCTGTCCAAGTCTGACCGAGATCCTTGGCCAGACCCAAGACCCGAAAGCGCTCGCCCATGGCGCTAGGCATCACCAGTTGCTTGGCCCCGAGCAGCCACTTCAGCTCCCCGCCAGCAGTGTCCGGGTCGCCGCTCATCCGTTCCGCTAGCAAACCGTCGAGACCCAGCGCGATCAGAAAATGCGCCTGTGTCGAAAACCCCGCGACCGCCAAACCCGCGACCCGGCCCGCGCTTGCCGCCGCCGAGAAATCCACATGGGCCGTAATGTCCTGGAGACCCAGGTGAACATAGGGATCGCCATGGGCCTGGTGGCGATAATGGCACATCAGGGTTCCCATGCCACGTTCGGGCCGATAATAATCGGCCCGGTCGTAGCCATAGTCGATCAGCAGCAGAAGGCCGCGGGCCATGGACGCCGCTAGGGCTTGAATCCAGGGACCCAGCCGCAGATTGATCTCGGAGGCATAGCCAGGCTTTTGCGCCAGGCCTTGGGCCCAGAGGGCCTGAACCGCCTCCATCAGGCCCGGGCTCGGAGGCTCCGCCCCCATCTCCTCCCAGCCAGCGCCCCGGGGCTTGACCAGGATTTCCGCAATCGCGCCCTCCTCGCGGACCTGGAAGCGATGCACTGGCAGGGCGTCCAGGACCTCGTTGGCTACCAGCACGCCAGAAAATCCCGGAGGCAGGTCATCGAGCCACTGGATGCGGTCCATCAAATCCGGATGGCGTACCTGGAGCAGGTCCCGCTGACGCTCGCGCAACTCAGGGCCAGGTTCCAGGATGAGATAGCGGCCGGGGAGACAAGCCGCAGCCTTGAGGCCATCGAGGAGGTCCGCCGCCAGGTCGCCGGCGCCGGCGCCCAGTTCCAGGATATCGCCACCGCCCAGGGCCGCCAGGACTTCGCGGCACTGGCGGGCCAGGCATAGGCCAAAGAGGGGCGAGATAGCGGGAGCGGTCACGAAATCCCCGCCCCAACCAAACTTACGCGCCCCGGCGACGTAATAGCCCAGTCCGGGGGCATAGAGGGCCAGTTCCATGAAGCGGTCAAAGGGCAAGGCCCCCCCGCTTGCCATGGCCTCGGCGCGGATCAAGTCCGCCAGACGGCGGCTATGTTCCAGCGCCACCGGGTCCTCGCCCGCCCCCGGGTCAGTGCCCGCGAAAGTCATCGAATCGGCTGAAATAGGCATCGGCGCGGCACGGAAGCGGCTAAAATCGCTGGAGACTTATGATACAGGCAGACCCGTCCTTGGCACACGAACCCAACCCCCAATCCCTTGTCGATAAGGTCGCTCTGATCACGGGGGCCGCCCACCGCATCGGGGCCGAAATCGCCCGCGTCCTCCATGCCCAGGGGGCGGACATTGTCATCCATTACCGCAACTCCCTCTCGACGGCCGAGGCCCTGCGGCGGGAACTGGAGGCGATCCGTCCCTCGTCCGTCTTGCTGATGGGCGCCGACCTGCGCGACTGCCACACCTTCCCCGCACTCATGGCCCGCGTCCAGGACTTTCGCGGCCGGCTCGACATCCTCGTCAACAACGCCTCCAGCTTCTATCCAACGCCCTTTGACCTGGTGGACGAGGACCAGTGGGACGATCTGATGGCGTCCAACCTCAAGGGCCCCTTCTTTCTGGCCCAGGCCGCCGCGCCGCTACTACGTGCAAGCGGCGGCTGTATCATCAACCTGGTCGATATCCACGCCGAGCGGCCCCATAAGAATCATCCTGTCTATTCTATCGCCAAAGCCGGCAATGCCATGATGGTCAAGGCCC
>JBATOB010000294.1:0-9973 GCA_049290655.1 Chromatiaceae bacterium
CCCGTGGGCCGCCCAGGGGTATCAGCGCCGAGCGGGCGCGTGGCGCGCAGGTCCAGGCCCACACCGCAAAAGGGGCAGTTCGAGTGCTCCACGTCGTTAAAAAAATGACCGCTGCCGCAAGACACCATGCTCATTGTCCTGATCTCCCTTTGTGCTTTCGTTATTTAAGTCGGTACCAATAACCGCGTCAGGGTGTGACCCGTACCTTGCCGTTCTCATCCACCCAAATCGTAGCCATACTTTCCCGCTGGCCGTATCGCGAGAGCTGTATCTCTTGGAATTCATCAATGCCAGCCGGAGTGACGACCCTGCCCCAGACTATTACCGGCTTGTCGGTATCAGCCATGGTCGCAAGCTTTACATCCACCCTCAAACCACCCTGTGCATACTGCACCCACAACCATCTTGATCTCTTGCTACCTGCCTTGAGGGGCTCACCCGTGTCGTAGGGCCAGTTTTGCCATGCGGTTTCATTGTTCTTCCTCTTCATGAGGATCAGATCAACTACATCGCGGGAAGACCATTCGATATAGAGTACTAGGTTGGGCCTGATACCAGAGCTGACTTGCTTTGCCAACTCCTCGGCGATACGGCGCTGACGCTCCACCTCGGCCTGAGCCTGGCGGGCTTGGGTTTCCGCCGCCTCCAGGTCGGCCTGGGTCTGGCTGAGCTGGGTTTCCGTCGCCTCCAGGTCTGCCTGGGTTTGGCTGAGTTGGGCTGCCAGCGACTCCATCTTGGCCTGGGCTTGAGCGGCAAGGGCTTGCGCCGCCTCGGCCGCACTTACCGCCGCCGCCCGCGCCGCCTCGGCCGCCGCGACTGCTTGCCGCAACTCGGCAATGATCTCCTCCTGATTCACCGTCTCCTTGCCGTAGTAGGGCAGCAGAATGACCATGAGGATGAGAAAGGCCGCCATGGCCCCGGCGATGACATCCAGCATCGACAGGCTGAGGGTGCTGATCTCGCGGTTGTGGCGTCTCATGACGACGGCGGTGCCTCGGCCAGGATCGCCAGGGCCGTGTAGTTGTCCTGGCCGGGCTTGGCCTGGCGGCGCAGACCGAGGGCCATGCGCTCCAGCCAGTCATGGGCATCGCTGGCCTTGGCCAGGGCCACCTCCATGCCGCCCTCGGTGACCGCCTCCCAGAAGCCGTCGCTACAGAGCAGAAAGGCATCGCCGGGCTGGAGTTCGAGGGGCGTCGCCGCCAGGTCCGGTCGCGGCGGCTTGCCGTCCCCCAAGGCCCTCAGGAGGCGATTGCGATCCGGATGGGTGCGCACCTCCGCCGGGGTCAACTCGCCCGCGCGCACCAGGGCCTGGGGGACGCTGTGATCCTCGGTCTGGAAGCAGACGCGCCCGTCCCGCAGCAGGTAGAGGCGGCTGTCGCCCACATGGGCCCAGAGCGCTCGCGCCCCGTCGCAAGCGAGCACCACCAGGGTCGTGCGCATCCCGGTCAGGCCTGGGTCCCCGACCTGGTGGCTTTGAATGGCCGCCGCCGCCGCCGCGAGTCCCTGGGTCAGGGCCTCGGTCGTCAGCGGCGCCGTCGGATCCCAGGCCCCGAGCAAGGCATCCACCGCCAGCCGGGCGGCCACCTCGCCACCGCCGTGGCCGCCCAGACCATCCGCCACCACCCAACAGCCGTCGCGAAAGCCGCAGGCATCCTCATTGTTGGCCCGCGCGCCCGTGCGGCTTAGGCTGGCCGTGTCGAAGCGCAAGGCTGTCATGGGTAATTTACCTCGAAGCTGATCGCCGGGGTGGCGAGATAAAAGCGCGCCTCTGGCGCCAGGTTCGTGCTCAAGGTGCCTCTCGTCATGGGTATCGCGCCCTCGACCAGGGCACGCTTGAGGTAGTGCGCCACGGGCCCTGGGTCCAGTAGGTGATAGGGGATAGCGACCAGGGGCTGTCCAGCCCCCGAGTCCTGCCCCGTGACGCCCGTCCCACCCCTGGCGCTGGGGTTCGGCCGTTCATGACGCCACCAGGGATGGCGCGAGACCCGGATGCCACGCTTGGCGATGGCTGCGGTAGCTCCCCCAAGTGCCGCTGGGAGGCCAAAGTCACTGTCCGCCGCGCACGAGCCGCTCATACTTGGCATCGTCCTTATCGTAGTTGTAGACGTAGCCGTTGTAGAAGGGGATGCTCCACGCATAGTCGGAAGCGTAGGCTTCGGGCGAGGAAGACTAGAACCTCCGATCCGCAGGCATATTCGGAATGGCCTCGCTCCAAATCTTGAGCCGGTCGTAAGCCCCTTCGCACTCTGCAAATGAAGTAGGCTTGCAGTAGGCGGGTTTGCCAGAACCGCAATAGACCTGGCTGCTCAACTCGTCCTTGGTCGGCAGCCGCCACCCCGCCGGCGCGATTCGCCGAGCTTCGTCCCATTTTTGTCGTGTTACCTCCCCCGCACAGGTATCGCCATTCCAGGTTTGTCCGAGGCTGCACCGCTTTAAGTTATTCGCCGCAAACAAGCTTTCCAAATCTGCCTCTAGTGAGCATAGTTGGCTCAGCGCAAATTTTTGAGAACTGTTTTACTAGTGTGCTATTTTTGTTATAAAAAGAAATCCAAGAAGATGCCACCGTTGATAAATTACTTACCCCCGGAGGACCGCATGTCCGATAAGCGTTAGTATATAAACCATCGCAATAAAATTTTGATACCGGCTCGGGACGATAACCACAAGCTCCTATAAAATCTATACCTCCACCATCTCCCCCAATATACGCTGTTGAATCATTATGTTCCCGCTTCCCTTTTTCTGCTAATTCTTCAATTAATTGATCCCGACAATTATCCCAGGCCTTCTCTCTAGATAAGATATTTTGGTGGTTGCGATTGTTGGTTAAATCGGTCTCTGCTAGCGATGGTGATGAGTTCGGACTCCCTGCTTTAACTGGCTTTTTTGTCGTATCAAGACGATTCTGCTGGTAGGTATTACAGGCTGATGAACTCGTGGAATAAAAGTAAGTTATTACCTTTCCTGCCTCATCCTGGCGTTTCGCCAGGAGGGTCTTGCTCCCATCCTTGTTGGTGAGGATTTCTTCATCGTAAAGGCCCGAATACTTGGTCCTGAGTTTTCGCAATTGCTCTTCTGGACCGTCCACCATGAACTTGTAGCACAGAGGCGCCTCTGGCGGGATGTTTGCCGTGGGCGCCAAGGCGGCGGCGTAGTAGAGGGGGGCCTTTTCCCTCGGTGCGGGGGGCGCTGAGGGTGGCGCGGGCGTAGTAGTCGGGTCGAGCAGGGATGGCGGGGTGGCGGTGGTTGGCGTAGCCCCAGCCGGTGTGGCGCTGCCCGCTTGGGCATCGGCATTTGAGCTTGGGGTGGGAGTGGCGGTTGGAACGGTCGATGTCGCGACCGTGAGGGTTGCGGATCCCGATGGCGCGGCGGGCGCCGTGGTTACCGCAGTCGACGGAGTTCCCGTGGGTACCAGGGCCATGGCTGGTGTTGGGGGAGGGGTGGTCACGGGTGATGCCATGGGCGTCGGTGGCTTGATGGGTGGTGAGGCTCTCTCAGCCAGCGCGGGCGGCGGCGGGGGGTTCTCTGGCCTGTAGAACAAAGGCAAAGCGATCATGGCGAGGATGAGCAGGACAGGGCCCAGTGCCAGGAGCAGTCCTGTTATGGACCGCTTTTGGGGTTGGGTGGTGGGGGCATCCCCCGCCTGGGGTTGGCCTGGACCGCTGGGCTCGGCCGCAGGCTGCGGCGCGGCGACGTCGCCGTTGCGCCAGGCCAACTGTAACTCCGCCATGTCCTGCCAGCGCTGTCCGGCCTTGACGGCCAGCGCCTTAAGTAAGGTCGCCTCCTGGCCGGGCGTGATGGGTATGCCCAGCCGGGAGGGCGGCACCAGGTCGTCGTTATCGAGCCGGTCCAGCGATTCCGGCGGAACCTGGCCGGTAATAGCGCGGTACAGGGTCGCGGCCAGGCCATAGACATCGGTCCAGGGTCCTTGCTTGCCCCGTGTCCGGTATTGCTCTTCCGGGGCATAGCCAGGTTTAAGGATGATGGACAGGCTTTTGCTGTGCTCGCTGGCAGCAAACCGAGCGGCGCCGAAATCCAACAACTTGATGCGCCCGTCCTGGGTCAGATAGATGTTGTCCGGGGCCAGGTCCCGATGGAGCAGGCCCTCCTTATGCACCGCCCGCAAAGCATCCATGACCGGCGTCAACAGTTTCAGGGCGTCCTCGATGCTGATCCGTCCGCCCGGTTGCTGGTCCAGATACTGCCGCAGGGTGATCCCGGCCACATAGTCCATGACGCAGTAGCCGGTGCCATGGGCCCGGAAGAAATTCTTGACGGTGACGATGCCCGGATGCTGGTCGAAATGGGCCAGGGTGCGGGCCTCCTCCAGGAACCGCTCCAGACCGTAGGCGAACTGGTCGCCGGCTTGTCCCGAATAGACGGCCAGGCTGACCCCATCGGGTCCCCGGCTTGCGCAATCCCGGGGTAGATATTCCTTGATGGCCAGCCGTAACTGGAGGTTGTCATCCCAGGCGAGATAGGTGATGCCGAAGCCGCCATGGCCCAGGACGCGACCTACGCGGTAACGACCGTCCAGCACCCGACCCAGGGCCAGGGCGGGCGGTGGGTTGTCTTGTCCAACTTGCCAACCGCAGTGCGAACAAGGCGTGGCAGGCGTGGCCTCGAAGCAGTTCGGGCAGCGGACGGTATCCGGTGCACTCATGGGAGGGTTCCCAAGCCAGGGAGTGAGAGTGGCGGGAATTTATCACAGCCACGGCAGCGGTGCTGGAAAGCTCTTGCTGCGTGTTACCGCTATCCCGGATGGTTGGGAATCAGGAACACCAGACCCCTGCCGGCTTGAAACGCGGTGGCGGTAAAGATGCGCTTGTAGGGGTCGTCGGCTGCCTGGCTCGTGAGCGGGGCTATGATGGGCGGAAAACCTCGTCAAGCGACTTGGCATCCAGGAGACGATCGGCCCAGTTCTCAATGTCCTCAACGGTTGCCGCCGCAATGCGCGCAATCGCCTCGGTTGGCAAGGGGCCAAAACGACGCGTGAGATGGCGCTGCAGAACGAGGGTCATACCCTCCAGGCGTCCCTGGCGCTTATAGCCTTCCGCCCACTGATCAAATCTTTCCTCGAGGGTCATTTTCAAATCCGTCAGGTCGCGTACCTTGGGGGCTGTTAAGGACAGAAAACCTCGTCAAGGGAGCGGGCATCCAGCACCCGGTCCACCCAGATATCGACCTCCTCAACGGATGCCCCGGAGATCCGCGCGATCACCTCGGTGGGCAAGGGGCCAAAGCGGTGCATGAGTTGGCGTTGCAGCACGAGGGTCTCACCCTCCAGGCGCCCTTCTTGGCGCCCTTCCTGGCGCCCCTCCAGGCGTCCCTCCCGCTTATAGTCTTCCGCCCATTGATCAAATTTTTCCGCGAGGGTCATTTTCAACTCCGTCAGGTCACGGACCTTGGGCAGGACCAAGGTGTTCTTACTACGCCGCAGCAGCAGGGCCCGGATCCAGAGGGCAAAAGTGCGCTTGAGTTCCGGGCGACCTGCCAGCCAATCGTTGAGCAGGTCAATCAGCGCCAACAGGGCCTGGTCGTTGGCCGGGTGCTCGAAGCGAATGATGGCGGCCACCAGGTTGTGCATCGCCGCCAACTCCTCCTCCCCGTAGCGGTTCTCGTCGATGAGCAGGTAGCGCAACTGGGGCAGATAGTCGGCGACCCGCCCCGGCACCTGGGGCAGCAGGGCGGCGAGCTCGGTCGGTGCGGTCCAGGTCTTGCCACCATTGTAGAGCACGATGGGCAGTACCGGCGGCAAGGGGTGGCCCGGTTTGACCTCCCGGCGGCGGATCAGATCCTGATAAAGCAGGCCGACATAGACCAGCATGCGGACCGCCATGAAGGGATCGACGTGGCTCTGGAACTCGATGAGGATGTAGAGATAGAGCCACTCCTCGCCGGCCTTGACCCGCCACACCACGTCGTCACTGCGCTGGCGTAGGTCGTCGGCGACGTAGCTGGCGGGGACTTTCTCCAGGGTGCCGTAGTCCAGGCCCTGCAACCAGGGGTCGGGGATGAAGCCCAAGACCAGGTCCCGTACCACCTCGGGGGCGGTGAAGAGGAGCTTGTAGCTGGCGTCGTCTTCCTGGTTCATGGGCCGGATTGTAGTGGATTATTGCCCGGGTTGTGAGTTGCTCAAGCCGCTGAGTGCTCAATCTGGCATTTCTTGAGTGAGGGTTGGCGGGTAGGGCCATTTGGTCGAATCCTTACCTGGCTGTCTGGCCCGCCTGGGTTGGGAAGCGCTCGCCCCTTACCCCACAGGCTCCCTCGCGGCTTGCCAACCGCCAGGGAGTATGCCGCCTTGCATGCCTGAACAATGGCTGGCCAGGAAAGCGCCCACGAAGGGTGCCAAAGCGGATAGAATGCCGTGATTTTCAGCGGTTGAGGACAAGCCATGTTTGACCAGTCCATGCAGATCGAGGGTTACGACGACGAGCTCTGGGCGGCGATCCAAAATGAGGAGCGCCGCCAGGAGGAGCATGTGGAGCTGATCGCCTCCGAAAATTACACCAGCCCGCGGGTGATGCAGGCCCAGGGTTCCGTCCTGACCAATAAGTATGCCGAGGGCTATCCCGGCAAGCGTTATTACGGTGGCTGCGAGTTCGTCGATATCGCCGAGCAGTTGGCCATCGACCGCGCCAAGGCCCTCTTCGGCGTCGCCTTCGCCAATGTGCAGCCCCACTCGGGTTCCCAGGCCAACGCGGCCGTCTATATGGCCCTGTGCGAGCCGGGCGATGTGGTGCTGGGCATGAGCCTGGCCCATGGCGGCCACCTGACCCACGGCGCCAAGCCCAACTTCTCCGGCAAGCTCTACCGGGCCTTCCAGTACGGCCTCGACCCGGCGACGGGCGAGATCGACTATGCCGAGGTGGAGCGCCTGGCCCGGGAACACCGGCCAAAGATGATCGTCGCCGGCTTCTCCGCCTATTCACGGATCATCGACTGGCAGCGCTTCAGGGATATCGCCGACGCGGTGGGCGCCTATCTGCTGGTCGATATGGCCCACGTGGCGGGTCTGGTGGCGGCGGGCCTCTACCCCAGCCCGGTCCAGATCGCCGACGTGACCACGACCACTACCCACAAGACCCTGCGCGGTCCCCGCGGCGGCCTCATCCTGGCCAAGGCCAATCCCGAGATCGAGAAGAAGCTCAATTCCCTGGTCTTCCCCGGCACCCAGGGCGGGCCCCTGATGCATGTCATCGCCGCCAAGGCGGTCGCCTTCAAGGAGGCCATGGAGCCTGGCTTCAAGGACTATCAGCGCCAAGTGCTGGCCAATGCCCGCGCCATGGCCCAGGTCTTCCTCGACCGGGGCTACGAGGTGGTCTCCGGTGGCACCGACGATCACCTCTTCCTGGTCAGCTTCATCCCGCAGGGCTTGACCGGTAAGGAGGTCGATGCCTGGCTGGGCGCCGCCAACATCACGGTCAACAAGAATGCCGTGCCCAACGACCCCCAGTCGCCCTTCGTGACCAGCGGCATCCGCGTCGGCACCCCGGCCCTGACGACCCGCGGTTGTGGCGAGGCCGAGGCGCGGGCCCTGGCCGGCTGGATGTGCGACCTGATCGACGCCCGGGGCGAGCAGGCTAGGATCGACGAGGTCAAGGCCAGGGTGCTGGACCTCTGTGCCCGCTTCCCGGTCTATCGGCACGCGGCGGGCTGATCCCGGCCCCGGATTTGGCCCCGTCCTAGACCCAGCTCAGACCCGGGATCCGGATGCGCTGTCCCTTCTGTGGTGCCCAGGACACCAAGGTCGTCGATTCCCGGCTCTTCGGGGACGGCGATCAGGTGCGGCGCCGCCGCGAGTGCCTGGTCTGCAAGGACCGCTTCACCACCTACGAATCGGCGGAGCTGAATCTGCCCCGCGTCATCAAGCGTGATGGTACCCGGGTGCCCTTTGATGGCCGCAAGGTGCGCTCGGGCATGATGCGTGCCCTGGAAAAGCGGCCCGTGAGTACCGGGGAGATCGAGGACGCCCTGGCGCGCGTTACCCGGCGGCTCATTTCCAGTGGCGAGAGCGAGGTCTCCGCGCGCCTGATCGGCGAGCTGGTCATGGAGGAACTGCGCCACCTGGACCAGGTCGCTTATGTCCGCTTTGCCTCCGTCTATCGCAAGTTCGAGGATGTGCGGGCCTTTCGCGATGAGATCGATCGCCTCGAACGTCAGCCGGGGCCCGAGACGAAGCGCCAGCAGCTCGACCTCCTGGCGAACCTGGACCCCAAGCCATGAACGATCCCATCAGCGACCCATTCAGCGATCCCATCGGTGACCGGGTCCACATGGCCCGCGCCATCCGCCTGGCGGTGCTGGGCCTCTATACCGCCGAGCCCAATCCCCGTGTCGGTTGCGTCCTGGTCCGAGACGGCGAAGTGGTGGGCGAGGGCTGGCACCAGCGTACCGGCGGGCCCCACGCCGAGCGCCTGGCCCTGGCCATGGCGGGGGACCGGGCGCGGGGGGCGACGGCCTATGTCAGCCTGGAGCCCTGTTGCCACCATGGCAAGACGCCGCCCTGTACCGATGGCCTGATCCAGGCCGGGGTGGCGCGGGTGGTGGCGGCCATGCGGGACCCGAACCCCCTGGTCGCTGGCCAGGGTCTGGCCCGGCTGCGCGCCCAGGGCATCGAGGTGGTCGTGGGCCTGTTGGAAGAGGAGGCGCGGCGACTCAATCCAGGCTTTATCAAGCGCATGGAGCAGGGGCTGCCCTATGTGCGCTGCAAGCTGGCCGCCAGCCTGGACGGCCGCACCGCCATGGCCAGCGGCGAGAGTCAATGGATCACCTCCGCGGCCGCGCGGCGGGATGCCCAGTTCCTGCGCGCCCGCAGCGCCGCCATCCTGACCGGGGTGGGGACCCTGCTGGCGGACGATCCTGCCCTGAACGTGCGCCTGACGGCCCGTGAACTGCCGGGTGTCGAGCGGGATAGCCAGATCCATCAGCCGGTCCGGGTGGTGGTCGATAGCCGGCTGCGGACGCCCCCGACCGCGCGGATGCTGACTCTGCCCGGGACGACCCTCATCGCCTGTCTGACCGCCGATTCCGGCCGCGCCGCGCCACTGGAGGCCGCGGGCGCCCAGGTGTTGGTGACTCCCCCGGGGCCGGGTGGGGTCGACCTGGAATTTCTGCTGCGCTATCTCGCGCGTCAGGAGATCAACGAGGTGCTGATCGAGGCCGGCTCCACCCTGGCCGGCTCCGCCCTCCAGGCTGGCCTCGTCGATGAACTGGTGCTCTATCTCGCCCCCCACCTCATGGGCGATGCCGGTTCCGGTCTCTGCCATCTGCCAGGCCTGGAACTCATGCGGGACCGTCTCCCGCTGGCTATCCAGGATGTCCGCAGGGTCGGGCCTGACTTGAAGGTCACGGCCTTGACCCCCGCGCCACCCGGTCCCTCACCACCCTCGGCAAGCCGCGTCCGGGTCGCCGCGAAAAGCTGAAACCCTCCCGGTTGGCTTGTCTCCAGACGGGTGCCGTGCGGGGTTACTGGAGCACATCGATGCGTTGGGCAAAGCAGTAGCCGTTGTGCTTTTTGGCGTCGTTGATGGTGACCGACACGGTTTTGGTGGTCACCAGGGCCAGTTGCGCCTGGTCCAGCATCCGATAGGCCCTGACCGCCTCCGTGAAGGTGCCGGTGCAACTGAAGGTCACATACTTGGTGCCGCAGCTTGCCAGCTTGGTTTGTGGACTGATGGAGAGCTCCGCCATACAGCCACCATAATTCGCGGCATCCACGATGACCCGCTTAACCTGGGCGCTAAAGGTGGCCGTCGCGGCCCCGGCGGCGGAGCTCGCGAGCGCCGCGAGCAGGATGGAGGCGGTGAGGCCGCGCCTTGGCTGTCGAGTCTTCATGCGGTCCTCCCAGCGGGGTTGCGTTAATGGGCGCCAGGCTGGTGTCGGGTGGCGGATCAATAAGGGGGCCTGCCAGGGGCGTGGGCCTGCAGGGGCTCGTCGCGCTCCAGGATGTCCGGCCCGGGCGCGGCGAGGG
>JBATOB010000295.1:0-6890 GCA_049290655.1 Chromatiaceae bacterium
AACCGGCGGCCGGAAGCCGATGGGACTGCTCGGCTTCCGGCCCCTGGAAAATGGGGGGCAAATCGCCCCAGCGCGTTACTGCTTGCGCGCCAGGTCCTGATTCGCCAGCAAGGCCCGGCAGGCGGCAGGCATGGGGGGGGAGGGCCTGTCCTCGCCACCCCTTTTGGGCTTGCGGGCCTCCTCGGTAAACCACCAGGCCAGCTCGGGACCGCAGCCCTCGCCAGCGGCGATGGGGGACTGGGCCTCGCAGGCCGGGCTGTCCTTGGGGCACTTGAGGCGAACATGGAAGTGGGCGTCATGACCCCGCCAGGGGCGGAGCTTGCGCAGCCAGTGGCGATCGCCAGCCTCGCTATCGCACAGGGCCTGCTTGATGGCGGGGTTGACGAAGATACGCTCGACGCGAGCATCCTCGGCGGCGCGCATGAGCAAGCGGCGCTGGTCCTGGCCCCAGAAGCCGTTCACCGCCAGGCCATCGGCCCTGACCATGGAGGGCGGGCTCTGCGACTCCGGATAGGCCCGCTGGGCCTGGCTGGGAGAATCGGCGAACTGGAACCAGACATCCAGATCCAGGCCATTCTGGTGGCTGCGATGGGAGGAGGACATGAGGCCACCGCGCGGTTGGGAGAGGTCGCCGATCATGACATAGCGGCCGGTGCGCTGGGCCTGGTCGGCACCCAGATCCCTGACGAAGGCCAGGGTGAGAGGGTGGCCGAAATGGCGCAGGCGCTCGCGGCGAATCTGGACAAAACCCTCGCCCTGGGCCGGCAGGGAAGCCGCTCCGGCCAGGCAACCATTGGCGGCCTCCCCAATAGCCTCGGGGGGGCCGGGAGAGACGGTTCGGACCTCTGCCCAAGGGCTGGCCTGGGCGGCGGGGGCGAGGACCAGAAGCAGGGCAAGGCGCGCGGCAGCGCCAACAACAAAGGGTAACAATTTCATTCTAAGATCAATAAATGCCAGGGGTCGGTGGGTCTTTGACGGGGGACTTAGACAGGCGCGCCGGTCGTTAGGGCAACTCGCTCCCAGGGTGACCCGCCTTGGGCCGGTGGCTTCGCCAGCATGACCGCCTAGGCATGGCCGATCAGTTCATCGACATGGGTGCTGACGCAGCGGCCCAGGGCGTTCAGTTCGTAGCCGCCCTCCAGGCAGGAGACGATGCGCTCGTGGGCGTGCTTGACCGCCAGGTCATGCAGTTTGCGGGTAATCCAGCCAAAGTCGGAGGTGTGCAGGTTGAACTGGGCCATGTCGTCCTCGGCATGGCCGTCGAAGCCGGCGGAGATCATGATCAACTCCGGCGCGAAGGCATCGAGGCGCGGCAGCCAATGCTGCTCCACCGCCGCCCGGTAGGTTGGGCCGTCGGTCAGCTTGGGCAAGGGCAGATTGGCAATATTGGGGGCGGCGGTTTCCCAGCCGGTACCAGGATAAAAGGGGTGCTGGAAGCTGGAGCAAAACAGGACCCGCTCGTCGCCCTCGAAGATGTTCTGGGTGCCGTTGCCATGATGGACATCGAAATCGATGATGGCAATGCGCTGGAGGCCATGCGCGGCCAAGGCGTGGGCGGCGCCGACGGCGACATTATTGAAGAAGCAGAAGCCCATGGAACGGTTGCGTTCGGCGTGATGTCCCGGCGGGCGGACGCAGCAAAAGGCGGCATGGTGCTTGTCACTCATGACCAATTCCACAGCCATGATGGCGGCACCCGCGGCGCGCAGAGCGGCGGGGAGAGTGCCTCTGCTCATGGCGGTATCGCCATCGATCCAGGCCAACTGACCATCCATCCGGGGAGCCGAGTCGAAAATGAGATCGACGTAGTCCGGGTCGTGGACCCGCAGCAACTGCTCCCGCGTGACCTCGGGGGCATCGTAGTGGGTTACCAGCATTTCCATGCCGGAGGCGATCATGCGATCAGCGATAGCATAGAGGCGCTCCGGGCACTCGGGATGGTGGGCGCCGGGCTTGTGCTCCTGACAGAGATGGTGGCCGATAAAGGCGAGGTTCATGATGCTTTTCTCTCCCCGATTCGCTCTCGGTTAATCGTGCCCCTGTCCTAACGGGCAAGGCTTATTATCAGGTATATTGATGACTCATGGGACGCGAGTTCCGGGAGGGTCAGCCCCCCATCACTACCCTTAGCTTAACCCGAGCGCACCGCGCGGTTCGACTTCTATCCCTTAATTTCTACCAAAACCCACCAAACCCATAAAGGGACTCCAATCGTGAAGCTGTCAGACGTGGATCCGCTGTTCGTTCCCACCGGCGTTGCCGTATTCGGCGCCAGCGACAATCCGGAATCCATGGGAGGCCTGGTCTTCCGCAACCTGATCGAGGGCGGATTCAAGGGACCCTGCTTCGCCATCAATCCCAAATACGAGCAGGTCGCCGGCAAGCGCAGCCATGCCACCCTGGAGGAGGTCGACAAGCCCCTCGATCTGGCGCTGATCGCCACGCCCGCGCCGGCGATACCGGGCATCCTGGACCAATGCGGCGCCAAGGGCGTGCGCATGGCCGTCATTTATTCGGCGGGTCTCGCCGAGGCCGACGAGGCCGGCGCCCACCTGCAGGACAAGATCGTGGAGACGGCGCGGCGCCATCGTATCCGCGTCCTGGGCCCTAACACCCTGGGCATGCTCAGGCCCCAGAACCGCCTCAACGCCACCTCCGGCGTCGCCGCCAAGCTGGTGAGCGGAAACGTCGCCCTGGTGTCCCAGTCCGGCGCCGTCTGCAGTGCCATGCTGGATTGGTCGGTGCCGCGCCACATCGGCTTTTCCTCCATGGTCTCCCTGGGCGCGGCGGCGGATGTGGACTTTGGCGATGTGCTCGACTTCCTGGCCCTGGACGCCCACACCCAGTGCATCCTGCTTTATGTCGAGGGCATCCGCAATGCCCGCCGCTTTATGAGCGGCCTACGCGCCGCCGCCCGGATCAAGCCGGTGATCGTGGTCAAGGCTGGCCGCATGGCGGCGGGCTCCCGCGCCGCCAAGTCCCATACCGGCGCCTGGGTCGGCTCGGCCGAGGTCTTTCGCGCTGTCATGGAACGTGCCGGCGCGGTCCAGGTCGATGCCCTGCACCAACTCTTCGCCGCCGCCCATGTCTTTGGCGCCAACAAACGCCTGGGCGGCGATCGCATCGCCATCATCACCAATGGCGGCGGTCCTGGCGTGCTCGCCGCCGACCGCGCCGCGGAACTGGGCCTGACCCTGGCCACGCTCTCGGAACAGACCAATGCCAAGCTCGGCGAGGTCCTGCCGAGTTGCTGGTCCCATGGCAACCCGGTGGACGTCTTGGGCGAGACCACGGTGGCCTGCTACGGCAAGGCGGTGGAACTCTGTCTGGCCGACAGCAATGTCGATGGCGTGGTGGCCATCCTGGCCCCCCTGTCCATGACGGACACCACCGGGGTGGCCCAGCGCCTGGTCGAAATCGCCAAAATGAGCCGCAAGCCGGTGCTGGCCTGCTGGATGGGCGCGGGCCTGGTCGCCGAGGCCGTGGCCCTCTTCGCCCAGAACCGGGTGCCCCATTTCGACAGCCCGGAACAGGCGGCGGAGGCCATGTCCTATCTGGCCAACTACCACCGCAACCAGAAGCTCTCCATGCAGTACCCCGGCCCCCTCTCCGAGCGCCGCAACCCGGACGTGGAGGGCGCGCGCCTCATTATCGAGGGCGTCATGGCCGAGGGCCGCAAGACCCTGGGCATCGTCGAGGCCAAGGCTATCCTCTCGGCCTTCCGCATCCCAACCATGCAGGCGGTGGCGGCGCGCTCCCCCAACGAGGCACTGATGGCGGCCCAGGCCCTGGGCTTTCCGGTGGTGATGAAGATCAGTTCGCCGGATCTCGCCTACAAGTCCGACGTAGACGGGGTGCGGCTCAATATCCGCGATTCCCAGACGGTGCGCCGCATCTACTCCGAGTTGGTGGAACGGGCCAAGGCCATGCGACCCGAAGCCCGCATCGAGGGCGTTACCGTGGAGCACATGGTCTCCACCCGCGCCGCCCGCGAACTCATGATCGGCGTCGTGCGCGACCCCATTTTCGGCCCCATCATCAGCTTCGGCGCCGGCGGCATCGAGGTGGAGGTGCTGGAGGATCACGCCGTGGGCCTCCCCCCGCTCAATGACTTTATCATCGAGACCATGATCAACCACACCCGGGTCGCCCGGCTCATGGGGGCCTTCCGGCACATGCCGCCCATGAACCGCAAGGCCCTGGCGAAGATCCTACAGCGCGTCTCCGAAATGGTCTGCGAGTTGCCAGAGATCATCTCTATGGAAGTCAACCCGCTGATTGGCAACGATAAGGAAGTCATCGCGGTGGATGCCCGCATCCAGGTCCAGTATCGGCCACCCCAGTTGCCACCCTATGGCCACATGGCCATCCACCCCTATCCGGTCCATCTCATCGAGCGGGCGCAGATGCCCGATGGCACCGATCTGGTGATCCGCCCCATCCGGCCCGAGGATGCCCAGATGGTGCAGACCTTCGTGCGCGGCCTGTCGGAGCAGACCAAGTACTACCGCTACATGCAGGCCATCAAGGAACTGACACCCGAGATGCTGGTGCGCTTCACCCAGATCGACTACGACCGCGAGATGGCGCTGATTGGGGTCAAGGAAGGGGTCGATGGCGACGAAATGGCCGGCGTCGCGCGCTATTCCTCCCATCCCGGTGGCGAGACCTGCGAGTTCGCCATCGTCGTCTCCGATAGCTGGCGGGACCGCGGCATCGGCGCCCGACTCATGCGCTCCCTGATGCAGAACGCCCGTGACCGCGGTTTCCGCAACATGGATGGCGAGGTGCTGACCGCCAACAGCCGCATGCTGGCGCTGATGCGCTCCCTCGGTTTCCGTATTGAACGCGATCGTCAGGACCCTGGGGTGCAGTTGGTCGAAAAGGTACTCTAATTTTGTCCCGCCGGCTGGGGGGAAACGTTTAGAATCCCCTTCCCTGGCCGGAAATGCCACGCTGTCATTGACCCACGCCAGCCTTACAGGCTAAAACATAATTAAACCAAGGAGATACCCAGATGAGTCGAGACGTTGTTGTTCTGAGCGCGGTGCGCTCCCCCATCGGCACCTTCGGCGGTGCCCTGGCCGAGTTCGATGCCAGCGAGCTGGCCGGCATCGTGATGCAGGAGGCGGTCGCCCGCTCCGGGGTCGATCCCCACCTGATCAACTATGTAACCGTTGGCAACACCATGCCGACCGATTCCCGCTATGCCTACGTCGCCCGCGTGGCCTCCATCCAAGCTGGGCTGCCGATGGAGTCGGTCGCCATGCAGGTGTCGCGCCTGTGCGCCTCGGGCCTCCAGGGCATCGTCACCACCGCCCAGAACATCATGCTGGGCGATGCCGACTATGGTATCGGCGGGGGCGTCGAGGTCATGTCCAAGGCCGCCTACCTGCTGCCGGCGCTACGTTCCGGCGCCCGCATGGGCGACACCACGGCGGTCGATTCCATGGTCGCCGTCCTCACCGACCCCTTCGGCGTCGGCCACATGGGCATCACCGCCGAGAACCTGGCCGAAAAGCACGGCATTTCCCGCGAGGAGCAGGACGCCTTCGCCGTCGAATCCCAGCGCCGGGCCCTAGCCGCCATCGCCGCCGGCAACTTCAAGTCCCAGATCCTGCCGATCGTCAAGCAGACCCGCAAGGGCGAGGTGGTGTTCGACACCGACGAGCATCCGCGCGCCGGCACCACCCTGGAGACCCTGGCCAAGATGCGGCCCGCCTTCAAGAAGGATGGCACCGTCACCGCTGGCAATGCCTCCGGCATCAACGACGGTGCCGCCTTCTTTGTGCTGGCCGCCGCCGAC
Source organism: Chromatiaceae bacterium (assembly GCA_049290655.1). GTDB lineage: Bacteria > Pseudomonadota > Gammaproteobacteria > Chromatiales > Chromatiaceae > M0108. The sequence continues at coordinate 5,807 of JBATOB010000295.1, forward strand.
GTGGCCGCCCAGGCTGGCCACAAGCCCATGGCCCGCCTCGTCTCCTATGCCGTCGCCGGCGTGGGCAACCACGTCATGGGCGAGGGCCCGATCCCGGCCTCCCGCCTGGCCCTCAAGAAGGCCGGCCTGACCCTGGACCAGATGGATGTCATCGAGTCCAACGAGGCCTTCGCCGCCCAGGCCCTGTCGGTCGCCAAGGTCCTCGGCCTCGACTCCGCCAAGACCAATCCCAACGGTGGCGCCATCGCCCTCGGCCATCCGGTTGGCTGTTCCGGTGCCTTCATCGCCACCAAGGCCCTTTATGAGCTAGAGCGCATCGGCGGCCAGTACTGCCTGGTCACCATGTGCATCGGTGGCGGACAGGGTATCGCGACCATCTTCGAGCGGCTCTGATTGGCGAGCCCCGGACGCCAAGGGATGCCTTTCGGCTGAATCCAGCCAGGGCGTCCTACCGCCCGTGACGGACCCCGCGGCGTGATGGGGCCCACCGTGCCGGATTTCAGCCCGGTCCGGTGGGCCCCATTTCTTTTGGGCAAGGAAACCCGGCTTACCCCGCCAACCGACGATCGCCTTGAACTAAGTCCGCAACAGCCGCACTAAAGGGAATCAATACTTCATCACCTAGCCCAGGGAGGCTATCGCCATGAACGAACAAGAAAAAGGCCTGATCGAGGGTCTCTTCCAGCGCCTGCGGCAGGCGGAGTCCCAGATGGGCAAACGCGATGCCGAGGCCGAGACTATGATCAACGGCTTCATGACCCGTCAGTCCGCCGCCCCCTATCTCCTGTCCCAGGTGCTCCTGGTGCAGGAGCAGGGCCTGAAGAACCTCCAGACCCAGGTCGAGGATCTGGAGCGCCAACTGGCCGAGCGCCCCCAGGGCGGCGGCGGTTTCCTGGGTGGGCTGTTCGGGGGTGGTAGCCAGCCCGCCGCCCCCGCTCAACCACGCCCAGCCGCGAGCGGCGGTTGGAGCAACAGCCCCGCCGGCGCCCAGGGCCTCACCCGGGGCGGGGCGAACGCCTTCCAGCAACAGCCTGGCGCCCAGGGTGGCGGCTTCATGGCCGGCGCCTTGCAGACCGCCATGGGC
>JBATOB010000296.1:0-10528 GCA_049290655.1 Chromatiaceae bacterium
CCGCGACCGCCCCGGGTCCGCCTCCGGCCGGCTATCCCCTGCTTTATGGCCCGGTACCCTCCGGGAGCAACCTCTCCAGCGTGGCCCGGCGCATGGCCCCCGAGGGCGCGAGCCAGGCCCAGACGGCCCTGGCCATCTATCACGCCAACCCCCAGGCCTTCGGTGGTGGGAATATCAATAAGCTCAGGGCCGCCGCACGCCTGGAGATACCGCATCCTCATCTGATTTTTGCCTATGACGCGGAAACGGCCAAACAACAATTCCTGGCCGTTCAGCGCGGACAACCCCTGCCCCCCTTGCCGCCGAGTCCTCAAGACGGGGCTCCTGGCCCTGGTCTGGAGCCCATCCAGGATCGGCTGGAGATCGCCACGCGGGAGCCGGAGGCGGCCGGCGAGGGCATGGCTACCGCCCATGTCCCGGGGTCTCCGACCCCCCGAACCCCAGCCGCGACACTCCCGCCGGCCGAACCGGCTGCCGCCATCCCCGCAACCGTCGCTCCCGAGCTCGCCCTGGTCGAGCGTGAGATCCTGCTGGTGCGGGAGATGGCCGAGAGCGGTCACCAGGAGACGGCGGACCTGCGGGTGCGCATCAGTCGGCTGGAGGACCACCTCGCGGACATCAAGCGGCTGCTGGAGCTGAGCAATGCCCAACTGGCCCAACTTCAGGGTACCGGGGCCCGAAGCGAACCGGCGGTGCCTGTCCGGGAGTTGGAGGTCGACCAGGGCGACAGGCTTCCGGTACCGAGCCCGGCACCGGCCCGCATGCTGGAACAAGAGGTTGCGGCCTTGATCGATGACTCCGGGGAGGCGCCGGCGGATAAGCAGCCACTGCCGGCGGCGTCCGCCGTGACGGTCGCAACTCAGGCGCCAGCCCCAAGCCGCGATCAAACCGCGACCGAGACACTAGCCTCGACGGCGCCAGCGGCGGCCCAGCCCCCAGCCACCGGCAATGAGCCATCCGGCGCCCCCGAGTCAGCGCCCCCACCGGCCGAGCCCAAGCCTGAATCCCAGCCCAAGTCCGAGTCCCCGTCTAAGCCCGAGCCTAAGCCTGAACCCGAGCCCGTGGCCCAGAAATCCGCCCCGCCGCGCCTGGCCGTGGAGCCCCCACCCCCGGAGCCTTCCTTCCTCGAAGACCTTTCGCGTTGGGCACTGGTGGCCGGTGGTCCCCTCCTCATTCTGCTGCTGGGTCTGCTGTTCCTGGTGAGACGGCAAAATCAAACCAAGGAGGCGGCGGGCCTGGTGGTCGCGGAAGCCACCGATAGAGAGGTTTTGGCAGAGGCAGAGGCAGAGGCAGAGGAAAAGACCGAGGAGGCCTTGGATCCGACCCTGACGGGGACCCCAACATCGTCACCCGTGTGGCCTGAAAGTCCTGACCGGGAGGTGCCGCTAAAACTCGCGCTGGATGCGACGGCCAAGCCGTCGCCGTCGGCACCGGCCAAGCCCAGCGAGGAGCCCTACGAACTGGACCTTACGGATCCGGGGGGCTGGGATCTGGGTGTCCATTTATCCCCGAATCCGCCCGAGCCAGCACCGATAGCCCCCACTGCGCCCCAGGAGACCCTCGACCTCATGACCCCGTCCCTCGGAAACCTGATCCTCGCCCCCCAGGCCCCCAGCCCCGCGCCAGAGTCCGTCCTGGATCTGACCGCTGGCGATTTTGACCTGGATCTCGAAAGCTTGGGCAAGCTGGGTGCGGCCGCGGGTTCCACCGAGGGTGATCAGTCCCATGAACCCCTGGTTGATCTCGACCTGGACCTGGACGATCTCATGGATCTGGACCTCTCGGCCTTTGCCAGCGCGGACAAGCAGGCCGAACAAGCCCAGGCAGCCCCACCGTCCAACCCTCCCCTGGATTGGGGGGCGCTGGGGATCGACCTGGAACTGGAAGATGCCGAGCCAGAGGACCCCCTCCCGGGAAAATTCCCTCCCGTTACCGATTTCCCCGTGGACTTCCAGATGGACTCCGGCCCCTGGGACGAGGTGGGGATCAAGCTGGACCTGGCTCGCGCCTATCTGCAGATGGATGACCCGGAGGCGGCCCGCGCCATCCTCGTTGAGGCCATCGCCGAGGGCACCGGCGATCAGATTGCCGAGGCCAGGGCCATGCTGGCACGGCTGGAGTGAACCATGGGCAGCGCCCACGTGGGCCCCGACATCCGCGCCCCGGCGGGTCTGGTCCGTATCGCCATGGGGATCGAATACGACGGCAGCGCCTTCCATGGCTGGCAGCTCCAGGACGGGGCCCGCTCCGTCCAGGGCGAAGTGGAGGCGGCGGTGTCGCGGGTCGCAGATCAGCCGATCCGGGTCCATTGCGCCGGGCGCACGGACCGGGGCGTTCACGCCCTGGAGCAGGTAATCCATTTCGACACCCGGGCCCAACGCCCCGAGCGTTCCTGGGTCCTGGGGACCAATGTCAACCTGCCCCCCGATGTGGCCGTGGCCTGGGCCCGGCCCGTGGACCCGGCCTTCCATGCCCGTTTCAGCGCCACCGTCCGCCATTACTGCTACCGCATCCTATGCCGGCGGACGCGCTCCCCCCTGGACCGGGATCGGGCGGTCTGGTTGCACCAGGAACTGGACCTGGAACGGATGCGCGGCGCGGCTGCCGCACTGGTCGGCGAGCATGATTTCTCCAGCTTTCGCGCCCAGGCCTGCCAGGCCAAAAGCCCCGTGCGCCAGGTCCATTATTGCGACCTGGAGCGGGAGGGCGAGCGTCTGGAGCTGAGGATCGGCGCCAATGGCTTCCTACACCACATGGTGCGCAACATCGTCGGCGTCCTGGTGGCCATCGGCCGGGGCGAGGCGGAGGTTGGCTGGGTCGAGGAGCTGCTGGCGATTCGCGACCGCGCCCGGGGCGGGGTCACGGCGCCGCCCCAGGGCCTCTATTTCGTGCGGGCCGATTACCCGCAGGTATTCGATCTGCCCCAACGCCCTTATGGCGTTGGCGGCGAGCCTGGATGCGTTCAAACATGAAGACGCGGAATCCGCATATCCAGCTTATGATTATGACCGGGGTGAAGAAATTCAGCAAAGTCAGCGTCCCCCACCAGCCGCCACCCCGCCCGGGAAACCTAAGAATCATGTGTGTTGGGTATAAAAGGCTTAGCCAAGTTGCGAACACGGGTTAAAATCTGCGGGCTAACCTGCGAGGTCGATCTGAGGGCGGCGGCGGAACTGGGCGCCGACGCCATCGGGCTGGTCTTTCATGCCCCCAGCCCCCGGGCGGTGGGGATCGAGGAGGCCGGTGCCCTGTGCGCCTGCCTGCCGCCCTTCGTCACCCGCGTCGGGCTCTTCGTGGACGCGGAGCCCGAGCGGGTGCGGGCGACGCTAGAGCGGGTCGCCCTCGACCTGCTGCAATTTCATGGCGAGGAGCCGCCGGAATACTGCGCCGCCTTTGGGCGGCCCTGGATCAAGGCCATCCGCATGCGTCCCGACGCGGACCCACGGGCCTTGCGCCAGCGCTACGCCGCCGCCGCCGGCTTGTTGCTGGATGCCTATGATCCGGTCCGGGCCGGCGGCACCGGCCAATGCTTCGACTGGGACCTTGTCCCGGCGGACCTGGCGCCGCATATCGTGCTCGCCGGCGGCCTGGACCCGGGTAACGTGGCCGAGGCCATCCGCCGCGTGCGGCCTTACGCGGTCGATGTGAGCGGCGGGGTGGAGGCGGGCAAGGGTATCAAGGATCGCCAGAAGATGGCGGCTTTCATGAAAGGTGTAAACGATGGCGACCGATCGCGCTGAGGCCTACCATTGGCCGGATGCCCGGGGACATTTTGGGCCCTATGGCGGGCTCTTTGTCCCGGAGACCCTGATGCGGCCCCTGGATGAACTGTGCCAGGCCTATGAGCATTATCTCCAGCAACCGGCATTTCTCGCGGAACTGGACGCGGACCTGCGCGACTACGTGGGCCGGCCCTCGCCTATCTATCACGCCGAGCGCTGGAGCCGGGAACTGGGCGGGGCCCAGATCTACCTCAAGCGCGAGGACCTGAATCATACCGGCGCCCACAAGGTCAACAACACCATCGGCCAGGCCCTGCTCGCCAAGCGCATGGGTAAGACCCGCATCATCGCCGAGACCGGCGCCGGTCAGCACGGCGTGGCCAGCGCCACCGTGGCCGCCCGTCTGGGGCTGGAGTGCGTGGTCTATATGGGCGAGATCGACGTTGCCCGCCAGGAGGCCAATGTCTATCGCATGCGCCTACTCGGCGCCGAGGTGGTGTCCGTCAAGTCCGGCTCCCGCACGCTTAAAGATGCCTTGAATGAGGCCATGCGCGACTGGGTCACCAACGTCGATAATACCTTCTACATCATCGGCACGGTCGCGGGCCCTCACCCCTACCCGGCCATGGTGCGTGACTTTCAGGCCGTGATTGGACGCGAGTCCCGCGTCCAGATGCTGGAGCGCGTGGGCCGGTTGCCGGATGCCCTGGTAGCCTGCGTCGGCGGTGGCAGTAATGCCATCGGCCTCTTTTACCCCTTCATCGACGACCAGGAGGTGGCGCTGATCGGCGTCGAGGCGGCGGGGGAGGGCATCGAGACCGGCCACCACGCGGCGCCCCTGTGCGCGGGCCGGCCCGGGGTGCTGCACGGTAGCCGCACCTATCTGATGGAGGACGCGGACGGCCAGATCATCGAGACCCACTCCGTCTCCGCCGGCCTCGATTACCCCGGCGTCGGCCCCGAGCATGCCTGGCTCAAGGATAGCGGCCGTGCCCAGTACGTCTCCGTCACGGACGCCGAGGCCCTGGCCGCCTTCCATGTCCTGACCCGCACCGAGGGCATCATCCCGGCGCTGGAGTCCAGCCATGCCCTGGCCCAGGTCATCAAGCTGGCGCCGATCATGCGTCGGGATCAAATCATCCTCGTCAATCTTTCGGGCCGTGGCGACAAGGACATGCACACGGTCGCCGCCCATGAGGGCCTGCAGATATGAGCCGCATCGCTGCCCGTTTCACCGACCTCGCCGCCCGGGGCCGCACCGCCCTCATCCCCTTCGTCACGGCGGGCGACCCGGACCTGGCGACCACGGTCCCCCTCATGCACGCCATGGTGGCCGCCGGCGCCGACCTCATCGAGCTGGGGGTGCCCTTTTCCGACCCCATGGCCGACGGCCCCGTGATCCAGCGCGCCAGCGAGCGCGCCCTAGCCCACCACACCCGACTGCGGGATGTCCTTGACCAGGTCCGCCTGTTCCGGACCCTGGATGCTGCTACTCCGGTCATCCTGATGGGTTATCTCAATCCCGTCGAAAGCCTGGGCTATGCCGGATTTGCCGAGGCGGCCAGCGCGGCGGGCGTGGACGGAATTCTTATTGTCGATGCCCCCCCCGAGGAAAGCGGCGACCTGGTGACCATCCTACGCCAGGCCGGCATCGACCTGGTCTATCTCCTAGCGCCTACCTCGGACGAGGATCGCATCCGCAAGATTGGCGCCGTGGCCAGTGGCTTCGTCTATTACGTCGCGGTCAAGGGCGTCACCGGCGCCGGTCATCTGGACCTGGAGGACGTCAACGCTAAACTGACGGAGATCCGCCGCCTGATCCAGCTCCCGGTGGGCGTTGGCTTCGGCATCAAGGACGCGGAGACCGCGGGCCGGGTGGCGGGGATGGCGGATGCCGTCATCGTCGGGAGCGCCATCGTCGGACGTATCGAGGCCCTGACCATGAAGCCGGAGCATATTCCGGCGGCTATCGGTGACTTCCTCGCCGGATTGCGCGCCGCCATCGATGCCACTGATCGGGCCCGAGGCCTTAAGTAGTTGCCAGCGGAGATAGCGGTACCCATGAACTGGTTCGAAAAACTGATGCCTAGCCGCATCCGCACGGAACCCAACAGCAAGCGGGCGGTGCCCGAGGGCATTTGGGCCAAATGCCCTGGTTGCGCCGCCGTCCTTTACCGGGCGGAGTTGGAGCGAAACCTGGAGGTCTGCCCCAAGTGCGGCTACCACAACCGCCTGAGTGCCCGGCGCCGGCTGGACCATTTCCTCGACCCCGAGGGCCGCGAGGAGATCGGCGGGGAACTGGAGTCCCTGGACCCGCTCAAGTTCAAGGATCTCAAAAGGTACAAGGACCGCCTGGTCCAGGCCCAGAAGGAGACCAACGAGAAGGAGGCCCTGGTAGTCATGCGCGGCCGGCTCCGGGGGCTGGACCTCATCGCCGCCGCCTTTGAGTTCGAATTCATGGGCGGTTCCATGGGCTCGGTGGTGGGCGAGCGCTTCACCCGCGGGGTGGACGCGGCCCTGGCCAATGGCGCGAGCATGGTCTGCTTCGCCGCCAGCGGCGGGGCCCGCATGCAGGAGTCCCTCTTTTCCCTGATGCAGATGGCCAAGACCAGCGCCGCCATCGGCCGGCTGCGGCAGCGGGGCCTGCCCTTCATCTCGGTCATGACAGACCCGACCATGGGCGGCGTCTCCGCCAGCCTGGCGATGCTGGGGGACATCAATATCGCCGAACCGAACGCCCTCATCGGCTTCGCCGGACCTCGTGTCATCGAGCAGACGGTGCGTGAAACCTTGCCGGAAGGCTTCCAGCGCAGCGAGTTCCTGCTGGAGCATGGCGCCTTGGACATGATTCTGACCCGCCGCGAGATGCGCGAGCGCATCGCCAGTCTGATCGCCATCCTCACTCATCGCGGGCCGGTGTGAGCGGCTAGCCTTGCGCCATGCCCACCTTCAAGATTGGCTGACCTGGCAGGAGGGCCTGCACCCGGCCGCCATCGAACTGGGTCTTGACCGGGTGGGGCGTGTCTGGGACCGGCTGGGCCCGTCCGCCCTGCCGTTCCCGGTAATCACGGTGGCGGGGACCAACGGCAAGGGCTCCACGGTCGCCATGCTGGAGGCGATTTATGGCGCCGCCGGCTATCGGACCGCCGCCTACACCTCGCCGCACCTGCTCCGCTACAACGAGCGCATCCGCCTCGATGGCCAGGAGGTCTCGGACTCGGCGCTGTGTGCCGCCTTCGCCCGCGTCGATGCCGCCCGGGGCGCGGAATCCCTGACCTATTTCGAATTTGGTACCCTGGCCGCCCTGGATCTCTTCCTACGCGCCCGTCCCGACCTGGCCATCCTGGAGGTGGGCCTGGGTGGCCGGCTGGACGCGGTCAACCTCTTCGACGCCGACCTGGCCATCATCACTAGCATTGGCCGCGACCACATGGCCTGGCTGGGGGAGACCCTGGAAGAGATCGCCCTGGAAAAGGCCGGCATTCTGCGTCCGGGGCGCCCGGTCCTGTTCGGACACCGCCAGCCCTTGCCGGTCCTGCTGGCCAGGGCCACGGAACTGGGTTGCCCGGCCCATGGGCTGGGCCGGGATTTCGACTGGACGGAGGAGCCGCCGGGCTGGCGCTGGACGGGCCCAGGCTTGCCGCCCCTGAGTCTGGCCACCCCGGCCCTGCGTGGCCTCATCCAATTCGACAACGCCGCGACCGTCATCATGGCCACCCGTCTTCTGAGCGATCGGCTGCCGGTTGCCGTGGCCCACCTCCGTCAGGGGCTGCAACGGGCCCGCCTGCCCGGTCGTTTCCAGGTGTTGCCGGGACGGCCGACCTGGATACTGGATGTCGCCCACAATGGTCCGGCCGCCCAGGCCCTGGCCGCCCATCTCGCCAGCTTCCCCTGCCAGGGCCGCCGGCATGCCGTCCTCGGTCTGCTAGCCGACAAGGAGCCGGCGGCCGTGGCCGGTCCCCTCCTGGCATGGGTGGATTGCTGGCATCTGGGCGCCGCGGCCAGCCCCCGCGCCCTGCCGACGGCTGAATTGAACGCCGCCCTTGAGGCCCTGGGGACGGAACGGGGGCTAACCTTGAACCTCAAGGAATATGGCGGGATCGAAGAGGCCATCGCCGGCGCGGGGGCTCGTGCCCTGACGGGGGATTGCATCCTGGCCTATGGCTCCTTCACCACGGTGGAGGCGGTGCTGCGGGGGATGCCGGGGATGGTGCCCGACCTGGCCGCGCCGGGGCACTGATGCGCGGCCTGGCTTGTCAGGATCGCCAATAGCGGTGGCGGCTAATTGCTATAATCTCCCCATAAGGTTGGCCGAGGTCTGTAACCTCGCGTCCTGAAATAGGCAATGTCTGACAAAAGGGCCAAGGCGCCCCAGGGAGAACGCGATGGAGGAAGGGTCCAAGCGACGTCTGATCGGGGCCACGGTTGTCGTGGTCCTGCTCGTTACCTTTGTGCCCATGGTGCTGGAGAAAGACCCCACGCCCCCCGTGCCCCCCCTGGCCTCGGATGCGGCGTCGAGGGATCAGGCTCGCCCGGAGATGGATGCCGAATTTCGCCAGCCCGTTAAGCAGTCTCCCCTGGCGACCATCACTGAATTGCCGCCACCCGATCTCTTGACGTCCTCCGAGCGCGGCATGGCGGGCCAGGGTTCGGCCTCCCGGGTCGATATGCCGGTGACCAAGCCGCCCAAGGGCCCCGAGGCGCAAAAGCTCAAGGAAGCCGCCAAGCCGGCGGCCAAGGAGGCTCCCAAGGAGATTAAGAAAGATATCGTTAAGGATGCCCCCAATGAGACCAAGAAGGAGCTTGCCAAGGATGCCCCCAAGGAGACCAAGAAAGAGATCGCCAAGGTAGCCTCCAAGGAAGTTCCCAAGGAGGCTGCAAAGGAGCCCGCCAAGGAAAAGGAAGCCGCCAAGCCCGCCGATCCGGGCCCCAAGAAGACGGGTGCCGGCTGGGTCTTTCAGGTGGCCAGCCTCTCGGAACGCGCCAAGGCCGACGAGATGGCGGGGAATCTCAAGGCCAAGGGCTTTCCGGCCTTTGTTGAGGCCGCGGAGGTCAACGGCAAGACCTATTTTCGGGTTCGTGTTGGGCCCCGACAGGAGCGTAAGGATATCGATGCCCTGGCCGCCTCCGTGCGCGACAAGACTGGCCAGTCCGGGCAGGTGCAGCGTTACTAGGCCCAGATTGCCAGGAAGACCACGCCATGCCATGCCGACGCTAGCCTCCCGATGAACCTCAACTGGATCGACGCCGGCATTCTGGGCCTCATCGCCCTCTCGGCTCTGGTCGGCCTGGGGCGGGGCCTGGTGCGAGAGTTGCTGTCCCTGGTCATCTGGTCCCTGGCCCTGCTGCTGGCCTGGCGCCTTTATCCGCTCCTGGAACCCGAGCTCGCCCCCTGGCTCCCCGGCGCTACCAGCCGCGCCGCCGCAGCCTATCTGCTCACGGCCCTGGGCCTGGTGATGGTGGGAGGCCTAGTGGGCTATCTGCTGACCTCCCTGGTGGAGCTGGCGGGCCTGGGTGGGACCAGCCGACTGCTGGGCGCCCTCCTTGGCCTGGTCCGCGGCGCCCTCATCATCGCCATGCTGGCCTTTCTCGGCGCCCTGACGCCGTTGGCGGATCAGCAGGCCTGGCAAGACTCTCGGTTGATTGGACGCTTCCAGGTCCTGGCCGAGCGGGTGTTGGCGGAGGTGCCGCCCCAGGTGGAAGATCGCGTCCGGACCCTGTGACCCGGTACTTGAAAAGCCAATGATTCTAATCGGTTGTGCCTGCGGTGATGACCTTGCCCAGGCGCGGTCGTTATTTTTTGAGTCGCCAACCTCGCTACCCTTTACGCCCGGCGCGCCATTGGGTAAGGTGCGACATCCGCGGCCTTTGGCGCCCCGTCGCCCCAACCACGAGGTGGTTCATGTGCGGTATCGTCGGTATTGTTGGTAAGAGTCCCGTTAACCAGGCCTTGTACGACGCCCTGCTAGTCCTCCAGCATCGGGGCCAGGACGCCGCCGGCATCGTTACCTGCGAGGGCGAAAAACTCCACTTACGCAAGGATATGGGCCTGGCGCGTGATGTCTTCCAAACCCGCCACATGATCCAATTGCGGGGCAACATGGGTCTGGGCCATGTCCGCTACCCCACCGCCGGGGTCTCCTGCTCCGCCGAGGCCCAGCCCTTCTATGTCAATTCGCCCTACGGGATCGTCCTAGCCCACAACGGCAACCTGACCAACGCCGACGCCCTCAAGCACGACCTCTTCGCGGAGGATCTGCGCCACATCAATACCGAATCGGATTCGGAAATTCTCCTCAATGTCCTGGCTCACGAGTTGCAGATCGAGGGCAAGCTGCGGATCGACGAGGAAGATGTCTTCCGCGCCATCACCCGCGTCCACCGGCGTTGTCAGGGCGGCTACGCTGCGGTGGCCATGATCCCTGGCTTTGGCGTCCTGGGCTTCCGCGACCCTCACGGCATCCGTCCCGTCGTCTATGGCAAGCGCGAGACAGCCTTGGGCGAGGAGTACATGATCGCCTCGGAGAGCGTGGCCCTGGATACCCTCGGCTTCAAACTGATCGCGGATATCGCCCCGGGCGAGGCCGTCTTCATCGACGTCAAGGGCCATCTGTACAAGCACCAATGCGCCCCGCGGCCCGTCCTCTCGCCCTGCATCTTCGAGTTCGTCTATTTCGCCCGGCCGGACTCCTTCATTGACAATATCTCCGTCCACAAGGCCCGTTCGCGCATGGGGCGTCGGCTGGCGGCCAAGATCCGGCGGGAGTGGGGGGATGATCATGACATCGACGTCGTCATCCCCATCC
>JBATOB010000297.1:0-2563 GCA_049290655.1 Chromatiaceae bacterium
GGGCACCGCTGCCGCCCCCGCCGCCCATGGCCAAGCGGCCGGGTGCCTGAGGGAAAGCCGCTCCGCCGAAACCACCACGCGGAAGATTGCTGTTCCAGGTATCGCCACCTGTCCCACCCGTGCCGCCATTGCCACCGCCTCCGCCACCGCTGTTCTCATCATTTGCGCTCGGGTGGCCATCGGTCCCGCCGCCGCCGGCGTTACCGGGGGCGCCCCGGGCACGGCTAGCGTCGGTGTTGGTACCGTCGGGATAGCCACTGCCGGCCGCCAAGGTCCCGGTGCCGTCATACATGAAATTAGGCGAGCCCGCGACGCCTTCAGCCTTGTTGCCGTTGGTGTTCACGGTGACCCGGGTGCGGTAATCGGTATTGGCCCCGGTTCCTCCGCCAAGTCCCTGCCCGCCGCCGCCGCGGAAGCCCAGGGCGTTGACGTTGATCGATCCGCCGGAGAAGGTGAGGGTGTTAGCCACGTCCAAGGCGACGATGCCGCCGGAGGTGCCGTCCCAAGCTGAAGCCGTGACGGCGCCGGTGACAGTGGCGTCGTAGTACTGCGGCACCCGCACCACCTGGAAGCGGCGCTGGCCCTGTGCGGTCGTGGCATTGGCATTGGTGTAGGTATTGATCAGGCCACCGCCCGGACCCTTGCCCTCGACGGGTACGGAACCGCCGCTGACCGCTCCTTTGGCCACCACGAATTCGTAGAGGCCGGCGTTATTGTAGTTGGTGGCACCGCTACCGTTGCCTGTCGTGTTTCCGGCCGTGCCAGTGCCGTCGCCGTAGCGCTCGTCGTTGCTGGTGTTGATGGACGCGTCCTGCATCTGGATGACCAGGAGCAGGTCGCCCTCGGCAATGGGGGTTGCGGCGCCCCCTGAGGTCCCAACCGAGATACTGACCGCCCCCACGTTGGCGGTGGCCGTGCCGGGGTAGTAGGTGTTGTAGATCCCCGCTGCCAGGGAAGTTGTGCCGCTGCCCGGCGGGTTGGCGCAGATTTCCCCGGTGTAGGAACGCAGGGCCAAGGTGGCGGCGACCCAGGCGTCGTTGCCGGATGTAAATGCCGCTGTTCCGGTGCTACCGGCGGCGGATTGATCGGCGTCGCCTACCCCAAGGGCGACATCGTTTCCATCGCCACCCGGGTTGTAGTTGAGGTTCACCCGCGAGTCCGCTGGCACTGCTGTAAGCGTATTGTCCCCAATCCCCGCAATCCGCACCACCCTGGTGTCGCTCAGGGTGGTGGTGACAGCGGGGGCGGTGGGGGCGGTGCTGGTTCCGGTAACAATGGCGGAGATATCGATCGGGAATTTCGGGTCGGCACCCGTGTAGCGCAGGATGGCCCCCGCCGCCCCGACGGTGGCGCCCAAGGCGAATGTGTAGCTCGTAGCGATGATGTCGGAGGCAACTGCCACCCGGTAGAAGACCCCAAGGGTCTCGGAGGTCCCGTTATTGGTGCTCTGGATCTGCTGCCACCCCGTGGGGGGGGTGATGGTGGTGTTGCCCCTGACCGAGATGGTCGCGAGCAACAAATCGTTCTGGACCGTCCCCGTTGGATTGTTGATCGTGAGGGAAGCAGTGGTGCCGTTGGCGGTCGCCACCGACTGGAAGGCCGGTGCCGCCTGGGCCGCCGGCCAGGGTATCGCACAGACCAGCACCAGCAGCAACATCGCATACAGAAGCGTCCATCGGGCCGCGTTCGGGTTGTTATCTGTGCGCATTACCATTCCTCCCTCCGAAGCCACCATTAGCAATGTCATGCCTTTAATGGGTCCTAAAAATTTAGGATAATTAAGCGGCTACATCGGATCTGGCAAGCTTGCCCCGGCGTCGGCGTCGGGCAAAGCCAGATTCGTGAATCTCGCCCCATATCCGCCGTGGGCAAAATGACCAGGGGCTGAAATGCATGTTAAGTATAAACAATGGGCACCCAGGGGGCCACCTCCCGCCGCGGGGCGAGCGCGCATCAATCACTGCCCGAACACCACCTGGGCGCGGCGGTCGTCGTGCCAAGCGGCCTTGCGGCGTTTCCGGGACAGGCGCGGCTTTGAGGGTTCGTGTGCCAACAGGTTCAGGGACAGGTGGCGGATGGCCGTCATGATAGCGGGGGCGTTGCCTTAGCGGATGCGGCTGGCGTCCTCTCGGAAGATCAGGTCGCGGCGCCAGTGCGGTCGGTTCTCCACCCCCCAGTGGCCGCGCACCGCGTGGGGCTGGTTGCGCTCCAGCCGCGGGTCTTCGAGGGTGGCGAAATGATGGAGAAAGCTGGCGGACATGGACGATTCCTAACTGGGTTTCTCTCAATCATGTCATAAGCCACTGCAAATATGAAAATTTAGGCGCGCTCGCCCTGCCTCCCGCCGCGGCTTTAGTATCCGGCATGGCGCACCTCAACGATCGGTCCCGAGCAACAACAGGAAACCCGGGTCGGGGGCGAAATCCAGCGTCCCCGCGCTCGCGTGCGCCAGCAGGTCCGTCAGATTGCTCAGCAGGTCGTCCACTCGATAGGGATCATCGTTGACGACCGGTGCGCACGCCAGCAACCGGGCCAGCTCCAGGGACACCGACAAGGGTCGCGC
>JBATOB010000298.1:0-1658 GCA_049290655.1 Chromatiaceae bacterium
GGCCCGCACCTGGCTGCGCGGCCTCCCGGATGGCCGGGCCATCGACCTGGACGCCTACCTGCGCTTCGCCACCGATCGCCACGCCGGCGCCCAGGGCGACCCCAACCACCTCTACGCCGATATGCGCAGCGGCGCCCGCGACCTGGCCTGCCTGCTGCTGGCGGACCTGTCTCTCTCCACCGACACCTGGGTCGACGACCGGGGCCGGGTCATCGACGCCATCCGCGACAGCCTCTTCCTCTTTGGCGAAAGCCTGGCGGCCACCGGCGACCGCTTCGCCATGCTCGGCTTCAGCTCCCGCCGCCGCGATCCGGTGCGGGTCCACCAGATCAAGACCTTCGCCGAGAACTATGGCGCCGTGATCCGGGGCCGCATCCAGGCCATCAAGCCCGGCTATTACACCCGCCTCGGGGCCGGCATCCGCCATGCCGCCCAGCGCCTGGCGCGGGAGGGCGCCAGCCGTCGCCTGCTGCTGATCCTGACCGACGGCAAACCCAACGACCTCGACCGCTACGAGGGGCGCTGGGGCATCGAGGACACCCGCCACGCCGTCGGCGAGGCCCGCCGCCAGGGCCTGGAGCCCTTTTGCGTCACCATCGATCCCGAAGGCAACGACTATCTCCCTCACCTCTTCGGCACCGGCGGCTATGTGGTCATCCGCCACCCCGCCGAGCTACCCGCCCGCCTGCCCCTGCTTTACGCCCGGCTGACCGCGGGCGGCTAGGCCGAATTCCAATTCTTCACAGCACTCCCCTAGTTGCCATGCAGGTCATCCCGCATCGCCGGCGAGCAGGGCCCTGCCTGACCTCTTCCTCGGTAACCGTCATCGGTTCCAGTTCCGATCTCGGCATATGGCGGAAGGGCCGGGGCTCGCAACGGCCATCTGCCCACACGCGAGGTTCTCACCACGGTGGGGGGATACGGGTGGAGAATGGATGTGGGTGACCGCAGGGATTTGGCGACTGTGCGGTTCATAAGCCTGTTGGGCTGCCTACTCGGCCTCGGCGATGTATCTCAATCCTGCGGGGCTCTAGGCGAAGAGGCCAATGGCCTATGGCGCGGCGATTCGAGGGTGTGAATTCGCCCGGATCAGCCAAAGCAATGATTTTTACCGCGCGGGGCGACAAACCGCGCGCGATTGGGTTATATAAAAGGGTAAGATCACCTGTCCGCAAGCGGACACCATCACCTGAACCACGCGCTAGAGGGAACCGATGAAGAACAACGAAACCCTTCACTACCAACGTATCCTTGCCGGCGCCGCCTTGCGCCAGAGCGGCTATCCCACGGTACAACGGGCGCTTTGGCTCGCCGCTCGGGAGGGCGCGGGGCTCTACCTGCTGCATGCCCTGGACAACGCCCCAGAGGAGACCTCGCCTAACACCTCCGGAACCCTGGACCGGGCCGCCGAAGCGAAACAACAGCTTGACCGCCTGCAGGCCGCCCATCCGGAGATTCGCGAGGTGCGTATCGTGACCGACCGCTGCTGGCGCGCCCTAAAAGACACCGCCGAGGAGTTGGACGCCGACCTCATCGTGATCGGCACCCATATCCATGGCCGCCTGCTGGCCCTGCTCGGAACCACCGACGACCAAGTGCTGCAACACATGTCGCGGGATGTATTGATGGTGCGCACCGAAGCCGGCCCGCCTGGACAT
>JBATOB010000299.1:0-11702 GCA_049290655.1 Chromatiaceae bacterium
AAAATGAGCCCAACTACCCGATAAAATGGGCTGGTTGAGCAAAAAACGCTCTTCGAGGGCGAAGAGAGAGAAAGCGGACCATTCTTCAGCGTTTCCTTAAGAACGCTTCTTGCAGAAAATTTTCAGATAATTGGCAAATAAAGCCGAAAACTGGAATGCGTCAAGTATAATCAGTGTTTGATGAAACACTAATGAATCCATGGTCCCTGTCCGCTCGACCCAGGGCGGGCTTGGCCAGGCATACGGAGCCCCCACCATGACCCAGATCGCCAATGATCATCAGCTACGCGCCGCCCTCAATGCCCTGACGCCCGAGGAGCAACGCCTCATGGGCGCTCGCTTCGCCGGGAATGTCATGCACCTGTGCCGGAATGACCGGGTGCGCCGTGCCGGCCAGCTCGCCCTCGACCTGGATGCCGATCCGACCGAGCGGGATGACGCACTCAAGGCCGCCAAGGCGCATGTGGTCAAGACCTACACGGATTGCGGCAAGGATACCAACTGGCTGGAGCAGGCGGACCATTTCGTCGCCGCCGCCGTGGTCGCCGCCCTTACGCCGGCGGACCAGTTGGCGGCCAAGTCCAACCCGGCCTGGAAGGCGGCGGTCCAGGCGCGCATGGCAAAGAACTGCGAGATCGTGGAAGAGGAAGAGGGCGAGGATGAAACCGAGTCCGACCGCCAGTACAAGATCGCGAGCCAGTATCTCTAGGGGCGATGGGGTATCAGGCGAGGCTGGCCTCGGCGGCTAGCATCTGGTCGTAAATGTCCCAGGCCGCCGCCGCCTCCTCGGGGGTGATCTTGTTCATGGCGTAACCGAGGTGCAGGACGACAAAATCACCGATGGCGAGGTTCTCGTGCTCCAGCATCAGGAGGTTGGCCTCCCGCTCGACGCCCTTGGCCTCGCAGCGCGCCAGCAGGCCATCGATGGAACGGATTTGCATGGGGATACCGAGGCACATGGGGTCTTGAGTCTCCGTTGAATATATTAGGTTAGCCTAATACGCTATGGCGGCTTGGCGCAAGCCGCCCTTCACCGCAAAGGATACCCGCGTGTTCCCACTCAACGATGCCGGCGAATCCCCGCCTCGGACTCTGATCCTGGGGCTCGGCAATACCTTGCTCACGGACGAGGCCCTGGGGGCGGTGGTGATCCGGCGCCTGGAGGTGGAGGGCGGTCTCGGTGACGTCGGTCTGCTCGATGGCGGTACCCTCAGTTTCACCCTATCTGGCCTCATCGCCGACAGCCCCCGCCTCATCGTAGTGGATGCCGCCGTCATGGGTGAGCAGCCGGGTACGGTGCGCGTCTTCGAGGGGGAGGCCATGGACCGCCAACTTAGCGGCATCGGTAAGAGTGTCCATGAGGTGAGTCTGATGGATCTCATGGACATGGCGCGGATCACGGATTCGCTGCCCACCCACCGGGCCCTGGTCGGCGTGGAGCCCGCGGTGGTTGATTGGGGGGATGAGCTCAGCCCCGTCGTCGCTGCGGCGGTGCCCGAGGCCATTGCGAGGATTCGCAACCTGTTACAGGCTTGGGATGGTGGAGCGGAACTGATTCCTGGCGAGGACCGGCGGCATGGCTAGTCCCGATTGGGCCGTTTGGCTGCGCTGAGTCAATAAAATTCCGTGACGGCCTGGGTATAATCAGCAATTTATAATTAACGATATGCTAATAGATACGATGCCCGGTCTGGGAAGCACCACCCTCGCGGTCGAGGTCTCGCATGTGGCTCAAGAATGGGGCAATGCCCTGCCCATTCTCCACGAGGTGCGACATGCCTTGGAGCGCCTGGCCACCACTGGCTTGCCAGGCATTATCGACCTGCGCGCCATCCCCTTCGGTCCTGGCGACGAGGCACGCCTGTTGGCGCGCCTTGGCCGCGGTGAAGTGGAGGCGGTCATTAATGCCCTGGGCGAGACCAGGATCTGGGAAAGCGCCATCCCGGCGGTCTGGTTAATTGATCACTACAACGCCGAAGGCGAGCGCATCGCCCTGCATATCGAGATCGACCGCATCCCGAGCCTGCTCCCGACCCAACCCGAGGATCTCGCCGAGGCCACCGCGCGGCTCGACCGGATTCTGGGCGGCGAGGGTAGCGTGGGGGCATTGGCATGATTTGATGTCGGGTACGGATACGCCGGTAGCCGAGTGACGAAGGGCGTCGCGGTCCCTACCGCGGGCGCCAGGCAAGCGGTGGCCTGGGCCACCGTGATTTCTTGGTAAGCAATCATTCCCGCTTAGCGGGGGTGAGACCGGCCCAGCCGGTCATGCAGTGGTACTCAACCGACGGGAGGGACAATGGCCACCCAAAAGACCCTAGGCGAGAGCTTGCGCGAACATGGGGTTACGCGCCGCGGCTTTCTGAAGTTCTGCGCCGCCACCGCCTCGATGATGGCGCTGCCGCCGACCATGACGTCGGCGATCGCGGCGGCTCTCGAAAAGGCGCGGCGGCCATCCGTCATCTGGCTCTCCTTCCAGGAGTGTACCGGTTGCACCGAGTCCCTGACCCGCAGCCATTCCCCCACGGTCGAGAACCTGATTCTCGACGTCATCTCCCTGGATTATCATCACACCCTCCAGGCCGCCTCCGGCGATGCCGCCGAGGAGGCCCGTCTCGCGGCCATGAAGGAGAACTGGGGCTCCTACCTGGTGGTCGTGGATGGTTCCCTGCCAGGACCCGGCTCCAACATGGGTTATTCCACCATCGCCGGCCACAGCAATCTGGATATTCTCAAGGAGACAGTGGAAGGGGCGGCGGCGGTGGTCGCCGTGGGCACCTGCGCCGCCTTTGGCGGTCTGCCCCGCGCCTTCCCCAATCCCACCGGTGCCGTGGCCGTGCAGGACATCATTACCAACAGGCCCATCATCAACGTCTCGGGCTGTCCGCCGATTCCCACCGTCATCACAGGCGTCCTGGCCCAGTACCTGACCTTTGGCGTCCTGCCGGAAATGGATGACTACAAGCGGCCCCTGGCCTTCTTCGGCCAATCGATCCATGACCGCTGCTATCGCCGGCCCTTCTATGACAAGGGTCTCTTCGCCGAGACCTTCGACGACGAGGGTGCCAAGGCGGGCTGGTGCCTCTACCGCCTGGGCTGTAAGGGCCCGAGCACCTACAACGCCTGTGCCACCATGCGCTGGAACGCTGGCACAAGCTGGCCCGTGGAGTCAGGTCATCCCTGCCTGGGCTGCTCCGAGCCCGATTTCTGGGACGCGGGGGGCTTCTATCAGGCCTTGTCGGTGCCCACGGCCAATGCCACCCATACCCTGGCGGTGGCGGGCATCGCCGGCGCCGTCATCGGTGGCGTTGCGGCGGCCGTCGCCAAGAAGCAACAGCAGCATGCCGGGGCGGATCGTGAACCTGTCACCGTCGAGCAACTGGAGCAGAGGCTATGACCAATCCGATGGAATTTCTGCTTTGGACCAAGGGCCCCATGTTCAATTGGGCGATCGCCATCTTCGCCCTGGGGATGCTGGCGCGCCTGGTGGAAATCTTCTGGCTGGGGCGCAAGACCGACTATGCCGAGGCCCGCGCCAGCGAATGGGGTCCAGGCTTCCGCACCATGATTACCCGGTCCTTCGCCGATCCGGGCACCTTTAAGCGCTCCGGCTTCGATGTCCTGGTGGGCTGGATCTGGCACCTGGGCTTCATCCTCGTCCTCTTCCTCTTCATCCCCCATGTTGAACTCATCAAGAGCGTCTTCGGGGTCGCCTGGCCCGGGCTGCCCAATCCCATGATCGATGCCATCTCGGCGGTGACCCTCGTCGGCCTGGTCGCCGCCCTGGTCCATCGCCTGATGCATCCCGTCAAGCAGCACCTGAGTACCTTCGAGGACTATCTGACCTGGGGTGTCACCTTCCTGGTGGTGATCACGGGCTACATGGCCTATCACCGGCTCGTCAACCCCTACCCGATCGTCCTGGGCCTGCACATCCTGTCGGTGGAGATCTTCCTGATCGTGCTGCCCTTTACCAAGCTGACCCACATGTTCACCGCCTTCATTGCCCGTTGGTATAACGGCGCCATCTTCGGGCGCAAGGGAGTCCAGTCATGAGCGAGCTATCACTGGAACGGGGCATCAATGCCCTGCGCGCCGAGATTGACGCGCCTGTCGCGGCTTTTTTTTCGAGCTGCGTCCACTGTGGTCTCTGCGCCGAGGCCTGTCTCTTCTACGTCGAGACCGGGGACCCGAAATATACCCCCATTAAAAAGCTGGAACCCCTGCGCCGGGTGTGGGAGGCGGAGTTCACTCTTTTTGGCCGCATCAAGGGGCTCTTCGGCCTCAACAAGAAGGTCACCGACGAGATGCTGGCGGAGTGGGAGCCTCTTCTCTATGACTCCTGCTCCATGTGCGCCCGCTGCTCCATGGTTTGCCCGGTGGGCAATGACATCCAATATATGATCCGCAAAACGCGCGAGGGTATGGTGGCCGCCGGCCACGCCCCCGAGGGCCTCATCACCGCCGCCGCGCGCGCCGTGCGCACCGGCAGCCCCATGGGGCTCAAGTGGAAGACCCTGCAGGTCCAGATCGACCACGTGGAGGCCAGCTCCGGGCTCAAGGTGCCGGTGGACACGGAGGGGGTGGACTATCTGGTCATGCTCTCCTCCATGGAGATCATCAACTTTCCCGAGTACCTGGAGGCCATCACCAAGATCTTCGATCATGCGGGCGTTAGCTGGACCCTGAGCACCGACTGCTACGAGGCCACCAATGCCGGCATCCAGATTGGTAACCAGGACATAGCCCGCACCCTGGTGCAGCGCATCGTGGATGCGGCGATCAAGCTCAAGGTCAAGAATGTCATCAGCCCCGAGTGCGGTCATGCCTATACGGCGGTGCGCTGGGAAGGCCCAAACCTGATCGGCAAGTCCTATCCCTTCCGGGTCTTCCACATCATCGAGGTCCTGGACGAGCTGCGCGCCTCGGGGCGGATCAAGACCGAGGGCAAGGAGATGGACCGCCTGTCCCTCCACGACCCCTGCAACCTGGCGCGCAAGAGTGGCGTCATCCAGCAGCAGCGCAACCTCATGGATCTGGTCGCGGACAACTTCGTCGATCTCAAGGAACACGGACGCTACCAGTGGTGCTGCGGCGCCGGCGGTGGGGTGAGCAGCAACGAGCGCGCGGCGGAACTCAAGATGACGGCCTTCAAACGCAAGAAGGCGCAGATCGAGGAGGTCGCGCCGGAGCGCATGGTGACCATGTGCGCCACCTGCCGCACCCAACTCGAGGAGGGCCTGGAGGATTTCAACATGGACATCCCCGTGGTCGGCCTGACCGAGATGATCGCCGAGCATCTGGTAGAGAAATAACCTGGGCCGGGTCGCGCCCGCGGCGTCCATGGGGGCACTCGGGCGGTCATGGCCTTGGCGCAATGGCGGATGACGCGGGTTTGTCCGCCCCCTAAGGAGATAGAAAACAATGAGCGAACGCATCGTCGTCGATCCCATCACCCGGATCGAAGGGCACCTGCGCATCGAGGCCCAGATGGAAGGCGAGAACATCGTCAAGGCCTACTCGTCTGGCACCATGGTGCGCGGCCTCGAAATCATTCTGCGCGGGCGCGATCCCCGCGATGCCTGGGCCTTTGCCCAGCGCATCTGCGGCGTCTGCACCTTGGTTCACGGTCTCGCCTCCGTGCGGTCCGTGGAGGCGGCCCTCAAGTACCCGATCCCGCCCAACGCCCAGATCATCCGCAACCTCATGATCGGCGCCCAGTACATCCACGATCACGTCATGCACTTTTATCATTTGCATGCCCTGGATTGGGTGGATGTGGTCAGTGCCCTGAGCGCCGACCCCAAGGCGACCTCCGCCCTGGCCCAGAGCCTGAGTAACTGGCCGAATTCCTCGCCGGGCTACTTCAGCGATGTCCAGAAGCGCGTCAAGGGCCTGGTCGAGAGCGGGCAACTCGGCATCTTCGCCAATGGCTACTGGGGCCACCCGGCCTACAAGCTACCGCCCGAGGCCAACCTCATGGCGGTGGCCCACTACCTGGAGGCCCTGGCCTGGCAACGGGACGTGGCCCGGCTGCATACCATCTTCGGCGGCCGCAACCCGCACCCCAACGTCGTCGTCGGCGGCGTGGCCTCGCCCATCGACCTCAACTCCGACTCGGCCATCAATTCCGCCCGCCTGGCCCAGGTCCAGAACATCATCAATCAGATGAAGGTCTTCGTCGATCAGGTCTATGTGCCGGATACCCTGGCCATCGCCGGTTTCTACAAGGATTGGGCCAGCCGGGGCGAGGGCCTTGGCAACTTCTTGTGTTATGGCGATTTTCCCGCCAAGGGCATGGATGACCCTGCCACTTTCCTGGTCCCGCCAGGCGTTATTCTCAATCGTGATCTCAGCCAGATCCATCCCGTGGACCTGGATGCCCCGGACCAGATCGAGGAATTTATCTCCCACTCCTGGTATCACTACCAAGGCGGCAAGGAAAAAGGCCTACACCCCTATGCCGGGGAGACCGAACTGGATTACGACGGCCGTGGCGGTGTTCAGCCACCCTTCAAGCATCTCGATGTGGCGGATGGCTATTCCTGGCTCAAGGCCCCGCGCTGGAAGGGCCACTCGGTGGAGGTCGGACCCCTGGCGCGCATGCTCATGCTATACGCCAGCCCCGAGTCGCCCCTCCACGGCCCGGCCAAGGACCTGGTGGACATGACCCTGACCAAGCTCGACGTGCCGGTCCGGGCCCTCTTCTCCACTCTGGGTCGGACCGCCGCCCGGACTCTGGAGACCAAGATCCTGGCCGACCAGATGCAGGTCTGGTACGACAGCTTGATCGCCAACATCAAGTCCGGGGACACCAAGACCTTCAATGATGCTCTGTGGGATCCCGCCACCTGGCCCAAGAAGTGTCAGGGCGCCGGCTACATGGAGGCCCCCCGGGGTGGCCTGGGTCACTGGATCGTCATCGAGAACGGCAAGATCGCCAACTATCAGGCCGTGGTCCCCTCTACCTGGAATGCCGGTCCGCGCGATCCCAAGGGTGTCCCCGGTGCCTACGAGGCGGCGCTCCAGGACAACCACCAGGTACGTAACGTGAAGCAGCCGATCGAGATCCAGCGCACCATCCACTCCTTTGATCCCTGCATCGCCTGCGCCGTCCACGTGAGCGACCCCGAGACGGGCGAATTGGTCGAGATCCAGATCGTCTGATAGCTGCCCTCACCGTCCCGGCCAGGGGCACGGCGGAATCCTCCCGGTGCCCCTTTCCTTTGGCCAGTGGCAAGAGGAGGGCTTATCGAAATTTCCCGCCGCGAGTCCAGGGATTGCTTGGGCTGAGGCAGCCGAAAAGCAGCCCGCTAACCAAAGGTAAGCTTAGCGGGTATTGAGCGCAGTTCCGGTAGCACAGTAGTCGGCTGCGTTGGAAGGATTCACCACCCTTCATGCTTCTGGGCTCAAGGCCTTTGGGCAATCCCCTATAGATAGATGCTCCGCATTGGACCCCCTATAGCATATACTGGATGAGGTCTGGGATAGAGTATAAGCAGCGTTTCACATTCCCATCTCATTGTCATGGAATACACGGCTCTAGCCAAATTCCATTTTTTTATAAGAACAACTGCAAATGAAATCACCCAAGCAAGCCGGCAGGGGTGAAGATAAACCCTCACCTCAGGTAAATGAATCCTGGGTAGTGCCCCAATCGGTAGGATGGTAGTTAGCTAAAGCCTTTTTTTATCAGCCTGTTAGGCAGGATGCATCCTACGCTTTGGGGCGCTACCGAATCCTGTAACTCTTTAAACTACCCTTAGCCCTATCTCGTCCTCCGATGCTCGTATCGCCGCGACCCGCCCTTTCGAGCCCGATTGTGGTTTAATGCACTCATGTTTAGACCCCTCCCCTTATTCATTGGCCTGCGCTACACGCGGGCCAAGCGGCGCAACCACTTCATCTCCTTCATCTCCCTCATCTCCATGCTGGGAATCATGCTGGGCATCGTTGCCCTCATTGTGGTTTTGTCGGTGATGAACGGCTTCCACAAGGAGATCCAGGAGCGCATTCTCGGCATGGCCTCCCACGCCACCCTGGCCGAACCCAATGGTGACATGGCGGATTGGCGGGAGCAGCTCCCCCGGGTGCGTGAACATCCGGCCGTCGTCGGGGCCGCGCCCTTCATCGAGATGCAGGTCATGCTCGCCAACGGCGGCGAGGTCAGTGGCGCCCTAGTGCGTGGCATCGAGCCGGTGGAGGAGGACCAGGTCTCGGAACTGCGCCAGGACATGATACGGGGCGAGGTGGATTCCCTGGCGGCGGGTTCCTTCAATATCGTCCTGGGCCGGGAACTGGCGGCGGTGCTGGGGGTGGGTGTGGGCGACAAGGTGACGGTGGTGACCCCCCAGGTCAGCGCCACCCCCATCGGCATCATGCCGCGGCTCAAGTCCTTCACCGTCAGCGGCATCTTCGCCGTTGGCATGTCCGATTACGACCGCGGCGCCGGCTTTATCCACCTTCAGGACGCCGCCAAGCTCACCAGCCTGGGCAACAGCGTCACGGGCCTGCGGCTCAAGCTCACCAGCATGTTCGAGGCGCCCCAACTGGCGCGGGATATCGCCTACGACATGGGTGGGGTTTATCGGGTCATCGACTGGACCCAGCATCACAAAAACTTTTTCGCCGCCCTAAGTACGGAGAAGCGGATGATGAGCATCATCCTTTTCCTGATCGTGGCGGTGGCTGCCTTCAATATCGTCTCGACCCTGGTGATGGTGGTGACGGACAAGCAGGCCGATATCGCCATCCTCCGCACCCTGGGGCTATCGCCTGGGCGGGTCATGGGCATCTTCATGGTCCAGGGCACGGCCATTGGTGTCGCCGGGACCCTGCTCGGGGTGGCCTGCGGCATCCTGCTGGCGATCAACGTCGAGGCCCTCGTCGCCGGAATCGAGAATCTGTTTGGCATCCACTTCCTGGACCCGAACATCTATTACATCAGCAATATGCCCTCGGATATCCATGGCTCCGACGTCATGGCCGTGGGGCTTGGCGCCTTTATCATGTCCGTCCTCGCCACCCTCTATCCAGCCTGGCGCGCCTCGCGGACCGAACCGGCCGAGGCCCTGCGCTATGAATGACCCCGAAGCGGTGATCGAGGCCCAGGGGCTGATCAAGACCTTCCATCAAGGGCCCCAGGAGGTGGAGGTATTGCGCGGCATCGACCTGCGCATCCAGGCGGGGGAGCGGATTGGGGTGATCGGGGTCTCTGGCTCCGGCAAGAGCACCCTGCTGCACTGCCTGGGAGGGCTGGACCGCGCCACCCGGGGCACGGTGCGCTGGCGGGGGCGGGATGTGGCCAGCCTGGCGGAGCGGGAGCGTGGTCGGTTGCGCAATCGCCAACTCGGCTTCGTCTATCAGTTCCACCATTTGCTGCCTGAATTCAGCGCCCTGGAGAATGTCGCCATGCCGCTCTTGGTGGGCGGCACCACCCCGGCCCAGGCCCGGGCCAGCGCTACCGAGATGCTGGATATGGTGGGTCTGGGTCATCGCGGTCGCCATAAGCCCGCCGAACTCTCCGGCGGCGAGCGGCAGCGCGCCGCCATCGCGCGCGCCCTGGTCACGCGTCCCGCCTGCGTCCTCGCCGACGAACCCACGGGCAATCTCGATCGCCACACCGCCGAGCGGGTCTATGAGCTGATGCTGCAACTCAACGCCGAGATCCGTACCAGCTTTGTCATCGTGACCCATGACCCGCAACTTGCCGCCCGCATGGACCGCGTCCTGCGCATCGACGATGGCATCCTGAGCGACGCCTGAAGCTGCGTCGCCATCGGACAAGCCGAGGATCCAGCACTATGACCCCACCGTCTGGTGCGCTAGTTTTGCTGTTGTCATGGGTATAGTGGCAGCCAGAGGGTGAAGGCACTGCCTTGGCCGGCAAGGCTGACGACGTCGATCCGCCCCCCATGGACGGCGGATATCCGCCGTGATAGATGCAGGCCAAGGCCCATGCCGGAAACCCAGCCTTCGGGCGCGAGGCTTAGGGATTTCAGGAAGATGCGATCCAAGTCCGCTGCGCCCATGCCGATTCCGGTGGCGCTCACCTGGATGCCACGAGCTCGCCCTGGACCCTGAAGGCCTTGATGCCGATGCCCGACTCCGGCGGCGACTACTTGGCGGCATGATCGAGCAGATTGAACGGAGCCGTGGAGGGGGATGGCTCGAGACCGGTCGTGAGGATCTCGGGGTAATGCCACTACAGGATAACTGAAATCTCCCGGATACTTGATGACCCACCCCGAACGCCATGCCGGGTGCCGCCCACCCTCCGACGCGCCGCCGACGGGGTGGGCGAGTCCTCTCTCCGCCGCCCTGGGCTTTACCTTGGGTGTCTGCCTCTTCTTTATCGGGTCCGAGGCACCGCCAGCCTGGCTCCTGGGGCTGTTGGCGGCGGCGATGGCCTGGCTGGCCTGGTATTGGGCGCCAGCGCGTCCCCTCTGCTGGTTGCTGCTGGGGCTCCTCTGGGCCCAATTCCGGGCTTGCGACCTGCTGTGTCACCCCTTCCCGGCGGAATTGGCGCGCGCTGATCTGCGCCTTGAGGGCCGGGTGGCCTCGCTGCCGGAGTCCAAATCCGGGGGGATACGCTTTCAGTTTCGTGTCGAGCGTGCCTGGCGGGGTGAGGAGGCGCTGGGATTCGCGGGCCTGGTCCGCCTGACCTGGCGGGGGGCGCCCCCCTTGCGGGTGGGAGAGACTCGCGCTCTGGGGGTAAGGCTCAAGCCGCCCCATGGCTTCGCCAATCCCGGTGGCTTTGATTACGAACGCTGGCTGTTCCAGCAAGGCATCGTCGCCACGGGTTATGTGCGGGATGGCGGTGACCTGGGCCTGATCGACCCCGGCGCCGGGTCCTACCGGATCGACCGCTGGCGTCAGGGCCTGAGCGAGCGGCTGGGAAGAGCGTTGGCGGGCTCGCCGGCGGCGGGGCTGGTGCAGGCCCTGGTACTGGGGGAGGACACGGAGGTGACACCCGCCCAATGGGAGGTGTTGACGCGCACCGGCGTCAATCACCTGGTCTCCATCTCCGGGCTGCATGTGGGCCTGGTGGCGGCCAGCCTCTTCTTTCTGACCCGCTGGTCCTGGTCGCGCTCGCCCTGGCTGGTGGCCCGACTGGCGGCGCCGCGGGCGGGGGCCCTGGGGGGGCTGGTGGCGGCCCTGATCTACAGCGCCCTGGCGGGCTTCGCCGTCTGTACCCAGCGCTCCCTGATCATGTTGTCGGTGGTGCTGGTGGCCCTCCTCTGGTCCCGCACCCCCCGGCCCTGGACGGGCCTGACCTTCGCCCTGGCCGCTGTCCTGCTGCTGGATCCGACGGAGGCGCTGAGTTATGGGCTCTGGTTGTCCTTCGGCGGCGTGGCGGCCCTCATCTATGGTCTCGGCAACCGGCTGGCCTTGGAAGGCCTGTGGCGGCACTGGGGCCAGGCGCAGTGGGTGGCGACCCTGGGGTTTCTGCCCCTGTTGCTGTTGCTCTTCAGTCGGGCCTCGGTGGTCTCTCCGCTGGTCAACCTGGTGGCGATCCCCCTCTTTGGCCTGCTCCTGCCGCTGGTGTTGATCGCGGCCGCCCTGCTGTTGATGACCGGGATCGCGACACCCCTCGTCTGGACCGCTGCCTTGCTGGGCTGGCTGCTGGATGGCCTGACGGCGATCTCGGCCTGGCCCTGGGCCTCGGTAGGCATTGCGGCGCGGCCGGACTGGGCCTGGGT
>JBATOB010000300.1:0-5268 GCA_049290655.1 Chromatiaceae bacterium
GGCATGAGCGGCATGGGCGGCATGAGCGGCATGAGCGGCATGGGCGGCATGGGCGGGATGTCCGGCATGGGCGGGATGTCCGGCATGAGCGGCATGGGCGGGATGTCCGGCATGGGCGGGATGTCCGGCATGGCCGGCTATTTCCAGATTACGCCTGAGGGGCAGATCTTCTTCTATCCCGCCACTGGCATGTCCGGTATGTCCGGTATGTCCGGTATGTCTGGCATGGGCGGCATGGGTGGCATGGGTGGCATGTCCGGTATGTCTGGCATGGGCGGCATGGGTGGCATGTCCGGTATGTCTGGCATGGGTGGCATGGGTGGCATGTCCGGTATGTCCGGTATGTCTGGCATGGGCGGCATGGGTGGCATGTCCGGTATGTCTGGCATGGGCGGCATGGGTGGCATGTCCGGTATGTCGGGCATGGGCGGCTGGAATCCTCCGGGCCGCTGATTGCCGCAGGCCGCTCGACTCGGCCTCTTGTACCTGCGACACATGGATGTGTCGCTTCCCGATGACCGACACGGTTGGTAGTCCCTGCGGTTTCGGCTACGGTAACCAGGCCGTCGCCAGGCCAGACGGGGGGCACCCTGTAGCTACCTTGGTCAGGACTCGATGACTTCAGGAGCCGATGTATGAACAGATTGACCGGCCTTCTCCTTTTTTGCGCCTGCTCGCCCTGGCTGTCCGCCGGGGCGGCGGACCAGGCTGCGCCCCCCATCGATTACCATCAGGCCAAGTGGGATCCCGTCCACTTCAAGCCCGCCATCGACCAGGCCAAGGACGCCGATTGCCTCGCCTGCCACGCGGAGGTCCTCAAGCCCAGCGTCTCGGCCCAGTCTCCCGCGGGAGTGACGGCAAGCGAGGCCCTCGCCTGGTATCAGACCCTGGACACCTACCAGGGTGAGCAGGACACTCTTCATCGCCGCCATCTGGCGTCTGATTACGCCAAGCAGGTCATGGACCTCAAGTGCAACACCTGCCATCAGGGCAACGATCCTCGGGACGAGACGGCTAACTCGTCGGCCAACGGCGATCCCAAACTGACCCAACGTAAGCACGTCGACCCCAACATCTGCCTCATGTGCCACGGCAAGCACAACGCCTCGGTCATGGGCGTCCCGCCGGGGGATTGGCGCGACACTGGGGCCGCTTTCAATTTCAATTGCATGCTCTGTCATGCGGCTATCCGCACCCAACGCCACCAGGTCAATTTCCTCAAGCCCAAGGCCATAGAGGACGCGGCCGCGAACAACCCGGACGTCTGCTTCGGCTGCCACGGCGGGCGCGCCTGGTACCGGATTCCCTTCCCCTACGCGCGCAACCCCTGGCCCGGTATCGGTGACGCCGTCCCAGAGTGGGCCAAGGACCGGCCGAAGAAGTCCGAGGCCCGGTTTTTAAACGGGGCCACAGCGGCCAAGTAACTGGACGGGAGAGATCCGCCATGACCGATACGAAAGACACGATCCCTCTTGAGGCGCGCCTGAATCTGACCCGGCGCGGCTTCCTGAAGACTAGCGCAGCCGGGGCCCTGGTCCTGGGGGCTGGCGGCTTGGCGAGGACCAAGGATGCCCAAGCCTTTGCATACGAGCCCTATCCCCTCGACGATGAGTTGCGGACGGTGGTCACCAGTTGCGCCCACAATTGTGGCTCGCGGCATATGCTAGTGGCCCACAAGAAGGGCGACGTCATCGTGCGCCTGTCCACGGACGATGGGCGCTACCAGGCGAATGGCGACTTCGGTAAGGACACCGAGGAGGAGCCGCAACTGCGCGCCTGTCTGCGCGGGCGCTCCTATCGCCAGCGGCTCTACTCGCCCGAGCGCCTGCTCTACCCGATGATGCGGGTTGGCAAACGCGGCGAAGGCAAGTTCAAGCGCGTGACGTGGGACGAGGCTCTGGACCACATCTCGACCAAGATGATCCAGATCAAGGAGCAGTACGGCCCAACCGCCCTGCTCGACCAGAGCTACGCGGGCGCCTCTTATGGCGTGCTGCACAAGTCGGACCAGATCGAGGGTCTGCTGGGGCGCTTCCTGGGCATGTTCAGTTGCCGGACCAACTCCTGGTCGGTCCCGTCCTATCAGGCGACCACCACGAGTTCGCGTTGGACCTTCGGGACCATCGAGGATGGCAACGAGGACGACACCTTCGCTCACGCCAAGCTCATCATCATGTGGGGTTGGAACCCGGCCTATACCTTCCATGGCGGCAACACCTTCTATTACATGCGCCTGGCCAAGCAGCGCGGGTGTAAGTTCGTCCTGATCGACCCCCAGTACACCGACTCCGCTGCGGTCTACGATGCCTGGTGGATACCCATCAAGCCCAACACCGATGCCGCCATGATGGCGGGCATGGCCCACTACATCTTCGCCAACAACCTCCAGGACCAGGGGTTCATCAACCGCTTCTGCTCCGGGATGGACGCCGGCACCATGCCCGAGTGGGCGGAGAAGAGTGTCAACGGCAACGAGAACTTCAAGGACTACATCCTGGGCAAGTACGACGGCACGCCCAAGACCCCGGAATGGGCGGCGGACATCTGCGGCGTCTCGGCTGACGACATCAAAAAGCTTGCCGACCTCTATGCCCGGACCAAGCCGGCGGCGCTCAAGGCCTCCTGGGCCGCGGGGCGCAATGCCTACGGCGAGCAGTACAGCCGCATGGGTGCGGCCTTGCAGGCTATGACCGGCAACATCGGGATCCTGGGCGGTTGCGCCGAGGGCGTTGGCAAGGCCTGGCACTCGGAGGCGGTGGCCTACCCCTACGATCAGTACGCCAACATCTGGTTTGCCTCCATCAAGTCCGATCGCTGGGCGCACATCGTTCTGAACTACCCCAACGTGACCCGCGAGGAGGCGGGGCTGTGGCCGCGTAACGATCAGCTCGACGGGGTGGTCCCGAACATCAAGGGGATCTTCTGGCAGGGATCGGACTGGTTCAACCAGCTCACCAATATCAATAAGGAGATCCAGGCGATCGAGAAGCTGGAGCTGGTGGTGTGCATGGACTCCACCATCACCCCCTCCGGGCTCTATGCCGACATCCTGCTCCCGGTGGCGACCCACTTCGAGCGTCACGACGCGGCCCTGCCCTGGTACACGGGGCACTACTACATCCACCGCCCCAAGGTCATCGAGCCTATGGGGGAATCTAAGACGGACTTCCAGATCTTTACCGAGTTGGCCTACCGCATCGGCCACAAGACCGGAATCGGGGACTATTTCGGCAAGAGCTACAACCCCAAGGCCGATCGCAGCTATTTCATCAACCCGGATGCCGTGGACGATGCCTATCTGCGCGAGTGGTGGGAGGGCAAGGTCATGGCCCACCAGGGTGTGGCCATGAGTTGGGAGGACTTTAAGCGCCATGGGGTCTACAAGTTCATCCTGGACAAGCCCCACGTCGCCTTTCGCGACCAGATCGAGAACGGCGCGCCCTTCCAGACCCCCTCGGGCAAAATCGAGATCCTGTGCGCGGAGTTGGCCAATATCGCCGACTGGAAGAAGACCAAGTACGGCTATCACATCCCCTCGATCCCCAAGTGGATCGAGCCCTGGGAGTCGTTGAACAGCCCCAAGACCAAGGACTTCCCGTTCCATCTGATCTCGCCGCACCCGCGTTGGCGCACCCACTCGATCTTCAACAACTGCGGCTGGTTGCGGGAGACCTACGAGCAGGAGGTCACGGTTAACGCCTCCGATGCTAGGCGTTACGGGATCAAGACCGGCGACGTCGTCGAGATCTGGAACGAGCGCGGCAAGGTGGTGGTGCCCGTCTATGTCACCGAGCGCTGCATGCCCGGGGTTCTGGTCCTCCACGAGGGGGCCTGGATAGATCTGGACGAGAACGGCATCGACCGCTCCGGCAACCCGGACATGCTGACCCTGGACGAGCCGAGTCCTGCCGGGGCCTTTTGCTACAACACCGTGCTATGCCAGATGGCCAAGACCGATCTGGCGCACCGCCCGGGGTGGGACGATCTGGCCACGGCCCGGTCCCACGTTTTCCGCCGTGAGTTGTGAGGCCCACCGAGGACAAGACCATGGCTGATACCCAAGACAAAAAGATGATCAAGGCGGCCGTCGAGCGCAAGAAGAAGGCGACCTATACCCCGGTAGTCCCGGCGATGCAGCTCGGCTTCGTCCACAACAACGTGGACTGCATCGGCTGTCGCGCTTGCGAGATCGCCTGCAAGGACAAAAACGGGCTGGCACCTGGACCGCGCTTCCGGCGGGTGCAGTACATCGAGGGCGGGTCCTACCCCGATGTCTACGCCTACAAGGTCAACACCTCGTGCAACCACTGCGCTGAGCCGGCCTGTCTGCCCACCTGTCCCACCGGGGCCATCTGGAAGCGCAAGGACAACGGCATCGTCGATATCGACTCGACGCTGTGCATCGGCTGCCGGCGCTGCGAGGCGGCCTGCCCCTACGGGGCCCCGCAGTTCATCCCGGAACTGAATATCGTCGGCAAGTGCAACCTCTGCGTGGACGAGATCCAGGCTGGTCGCAAGCCCTACTGCGTTATGGCCTGCATGATGCGGGTCCTGGACGTGGGTCCCATCGACCAGTTGCGCGAAAACAAGTACGCGACCAAGGCCATTGGCCCCAATGAGACGCCGGTACGGGCGGTGAAGAACTTCGCCAACCCGGAACTGACCAACCCGTCCATCGTCTTCATCGCCCACAGCAAGGGCAAGGTCGACAAATGAGCGCGCGGGTCGAGATGGGAGACGGCGGCGGGTCCGGGGGCGGCACGGACGGCGGCGAGGACGGCAGAACCCTGGCCCTGTTCCGCACCGCCGCCGCAGACGACCTGCGTCTGCTTGCCTCGCTGCATGACCGGGAAATGGACGGCGAGCGCATCCGCGCCCTCTGGCTTGAGGGCTACGAGGACTTCCTCGGCCTGCGCCTGATGGAGGCCCCGGCGCGCCGGGCCCTTGGCCTGCTGCGTGCCGGGCTCACCGACATCCCCTCCTCCCTGGGCGCGGAGAGTCTGGACCGGTTGGCCGCGGACTATGCCGACATTTACCTGACCAACGGCCTGCGAGCTTCACCCTGCGAATCGGTGTGGCTAGATGAGGACGGGTTGGTTATGCAGGGGCCCATGTTCGAGGTGCGGGCCTGTTATTCCCGCCACGGGCTGGCGGTCCCGGACTGGCGTCGGCGCAGCGACGACCATCTGGTTCACCAACTCCAGTTCCTTGCTTACCTGCTGGCCCCGGATGAGGGGCAGGAGGGTGCCGACCTGACCGAGGTGGCCC
>JBATOB010000301.1:0-1611 GCA_049290655.1 Chromatiaceae bacterium
CCCAACGCCCGGGGCTGGCGGCGGTGCCTGGAGCGGTTCTCCGGCATCCTCACGCCAGAGCTGGTTCTCGGGCAGGCCTTCGGGGCGCCCTCAGCGGGGGACCAACACTTAACGCAGACATAGCCTATCGATTTTTTCTGGCCCCTGCCGAACCCCTTCGAATCGCCCTTTGCTTTCATGCCCAAGCCGTGAGTCCAAGCCGGCAATCCGCGACCCTTATGTCTACGCCATTCAACCCACCGCACAGCAGCAGATCTGAGTCGATGAATCGGAGTGCTGCGATGCTCAAGGCGGCTGCAGGCCCGTTACCCACACCAAACACCTTGGAGCCCAAATTCTCAGGCTGCCGAGCACCCGGGTTGCGGGCGTTCAGGCGATGGCCTGAATACTCTTCTTTTCGATGACGATGAGGAGCCGAAGCGCCGGCCCACCGGGGCGCTTGACGTCGCGTTCCCAGTCCGAGACCAGGTTCTTGCTCACGTTGAGGTAGCGGGCAAAGACCGGCTGAGAGAGATGCTCCCGTTCGCGCAAAGCGCGAATGGCCGCGGGCGAGGGCGAGGGCGGATCGACCGACGTCAGACAGGTGTCATCGAACTCGCGCATGGTCTGTTTGCCTATGGCGCCCACCTCATGGAGGGCCGCCATGGTTTCGTGGACCGAGGCCAGCCGTCGCTGCGGTACTGCTTAGCCATCCTGATCACCCTCCCGGAATTGCCCGTTCTGCAAAAGCGCCGCGAGCTGCTCCTCCGTCAGCGCCAGGACGTGCGCCGCCGCCTGCTTGAAGACCGCCGCTTCCTCATCGCGCCGCGTCTTCGGATCGGCAGGCGCGGCCAGGCGCCGAGCGTCCTCGAGCTTGGCTTCGGCGGGCAGGCCCGCCACAGGCTTGCCACGGCTATTCAGACGCTGGGCGCTCAGACAGTCGCTGGCGTAATCTCCAGCGTTGGTACCCCACTCCGGATGGGGACACACCAGGGTCAGGTAGGGCGTGGTGAAGGGCGGCAACTCGCCAGAGTCGGTAGGGTCAGGGCTGTTTTTGGCGGTGAGCAGTTACCCGAGGACGCTGTTGTGGTCGCGGTAGCCGGTTGCCGGCTCATCGACCCTGAGTTGGCTCTTCGCACGGCTTGGTTCCGCGGACGCCCCGGTCACCCCGCGTCGAACAGCTGCTTGCCCCGCTCGATCTGGGCCGCCCGCAGGAGCCAGCGGCGCAGGGTGTCCTGTTCGCGGCAGGCGCGTACCTGGGTCTCGAGGGTGGTGTCCACCGGCACGCCCCGTCCCTGCAATAAGGCAAGTACGGCGTCGGCCAGCCCTTCCTCACGCCCCTCCTGGCGCCCTTCCTTGCGAACCGCCTCCAGGCTGTCATAGCCCTCCCGCTGCAACAGATTGCGCAGCGTCGCCCGATGCCCCGCCGCGCGGTCGTACAGGGCCTCCACCGGGATCGGATTGTGCAGGATGCCCGGCGCCGCCAACACCTCGCCCGCCCCGACCAGGCGCGGCGGCTGACCGGCCTCGTGGACCTCCACCCGCCGCGGTCCCTGCACCCGGACCACCCACACGTAACGGGTCCCGGCCGCCAGCAACTCGGCAATCTTGACCTTGAGATCCGCCTGGTCC
>JBATOB010000302.1:0-3151 GCA_049290655.1 Chromatiaceae bacterium
ATTCCCCAGCGCGCGTTAGGACATCTCTCACCCGTTCAGGCCCGGCAAGATTGGCAGGAGAGGTGCCCAGCGTTATTTAAAAAGCAGGTATACAATCTTACGGGTCTTGACAACTATCGGCCAACCCATCTCCCACCGGGTGGATCATATGATCTCGGGTACTCGCACCAGCATCGCGGTGAAGGTCTTTGGCGATGACCTTTATGAGCTGCGCCGCATCGCCAAGGTGATCGAGTCACGGATGGCCGAGATCCCCGGCGTGGTGGATCTCATGGTCGAGCAGCAGGCGGATATCCCCTTCGTGACCATTGCGATGCGCCGCAAAGCGATCACGCGCCATGGGCTGCGGGTGCGTGACGTCGTCACTACTATCGAGACGGCCTTCTATGGGCGGGTCCTGTCCAAGGTACTGGAGGGACAGACCAGTTTTGATCTGGTCTTGCGCTATGGGGACGAGGCCCGCGAGGACATCCAGCGGGTGCGCGAGACCCTGGTGACCACGCCCTCGGGGGCGCGCCTGCCATTGCATGCCATTGCATGCCCTGGCGGACGTGCGCCGCGATCGGGGGCCCAATACCGTCAGCCGCGAGAATGTCCAGCGCAAGATCGTGGTGTCCGCCAACGCGGCGGGGCGGGATCTGCATAGCCTGGTGGATGAGATCCGCGGGGCCATCTCGGACTCCGTCCCGCTGCCCGCCGGTTACTGCGTCGAATATGGCGGCCAGTCCGAAAGTGCGGCGCAGGCGACCCGGCCCCTCTTGATCCTGGGCGTCGGCGTGGTGATCGGGATCTTCCTGCTCCTGTATGTCGCCTTTAAATCCGGTCATGACGCCGCCCTGGTGATGCTCAACCTCCCCTTGGCGCTCATTGGCGGGGTGGCGGGCGTCTTTGCCGCAGCTGGGGTCGTGTCGGTTGCCTCCCTGGTGGGATTCATCACCCTCTTCGGTATCGCCGCGCGCAACGGCGTCATGTTGATCGCCCACATCCGTCACCTGATCGAGGAAGAGGGCGTGGTCGATTTTCGGGAGGCGGTCCGACGGGGGGGCCATGGAGCGGCTGGCGCCCATCCTCATGACCGCCCTGGCCGCGGGTCTGGTCCTGGTCCCGCTGGCGCTGGCCGGCGGCGAGCCTGGCAGCGAGATCCAGACGCCCATGGCCGTCGTCATCTTGTGGGGGCTGGTGTCCTCGACGGCCTTGAACATGGTTGTGGTCCCGGCCTTGTATTTGCGCTTTGGGGCTCTGCGGATGGGCAACCGCGCGGAGGATTAGGACGGGGGGCCAGGGGTGATCAGCCGGGGCTTCTTCCGTGGCTGCGAAAATACATTTCTCCCCGAGAAAGGGAGATCAGGCGGGGTTACCGGGGGCGGCGCTGCTCGCGTAGCATGAAAAGATAGAGACTTTCCACCTTGGCGCGCGCCCAAGGCGTCTTGCGGAGGAATTTCAGGCTCGAGGAAATGCTCGGGTCCTGGGTGAAGCAGCGCATGGGGAGGCGATCCCCCAGGCCTGCCCAGCCGTAATGCGTGACCAGGGCGGTCACGATGGCCTCCAGTGTCAGGCCATGCAGGGGATTGCGGGGTTGGACCCGCCAGGGCGATGGCGTTAAGGGTGGCTTGGTCATGATCGGAGGGTCTTGAGTTATCCCGAGCGCGGCTAGCGGCCCAGTATCCGGGCCAGTTCCTGGTCGCGGGGCAGGTTTACTACCGCCACCAACTGGTTTTTGGGCACCAGCAGGACCGCCTGGCTCTCCCAACCCATGTCCGCCGGGGTACCGCCGACCCGGCGCGCTCGGTAGTAGCGCGCCATGGTGATAACCCCCGGGAAGTCGCCGACCAGCGCAATGATTTCCACCCGCAAACCCGTCTCCTCGAAGGTCTCCTTGATGGCCGTGACCTGTAGCGATAAACCTTCGTCGGCGCGGCCCTTGGGGAAGCTGGCCGCGCAGCCCGCGAAGCGGTTGGTGGGGCAGACGATCCAGGTGCGCCCGTCGGTCTCTTCGATGATGAGTCCCGCCGCCGGCTCCTTGCCCTGGGGGTCAAGCAGTGGCTCCACCAGGTCGGGTTGTTGGCCAGGGACCCGGGACCAGTCATGCAGGGTGGTGGGCGCCTCCCCCCAGGTCGCGAAGGCTACGCCGTTCAGGGTCGCCGGGACTGGAGCCTCGGGGAGGAAGGTGCGGATCTGGTCCGGACGGTGCCAATAGGCCTCCGGCCCTGGGCTATGGGGGCTCTTGATGACCACGGACTGGCCCCTACCGTTGGGTTTGGGGTGAATCATGGGTTGCCGGGCTTGGGCGAGGTGGGGGGCCACCGCCCTGCTGCCAGGGGGGCGGCTCGGCCAGGGCTCCCAGCCATGAAAATTGGGCTCAGCGACTCAGCAACTCCAGAACCTGCTCCAGTTCGTGGCGAAGCTGGTGAACAATCTGTTGGCTCTGGGAGGCGTCATACTTGGCGTTATCGCCAGCAAGCTGTTGACGGGCGCCGCTGATGGTAAACCCCTGATCATAGAGGAGGTTGCGTATCTGGCGGACCATGAGGACGTCATGGCGCTGATAGTAGCGGCGGTTGCCGCGCCGCTTGACGGGGCTGAGTTGGGGAAATTCCTGTTCCCAATAACGCAGGACATGCGGCTTGACGCCGCAGAGTTCACTGACCTCGCCGATGGTGAAGTAGCGCTTGCCAGGGATCGGCGGCAGTTCGCCGCCAGTCTCGCCCTCGCTCGCGTTACTGTTCGCTTCCAACATAAGCTTCCACCCGCGACTTGAGTTTCTGGCCGGGGCGGAAGGTCACGACGCGACGAGCCGTGATGGGGATTTCCTCCCCCGTCTTGGGATTGCGGCCGGGGCGTTGCTTCTTTTCACGGAGATCGAAATTGCCGAAACCGGACAGTTTGACCTGCTCGCCTCTCTCCAGGGCGACCCGGATCTCCTCAAAGAACAACTCGACCATATCCTTGGCCTCGCGCTTATTGAGGCCCAATTGTTCATAGAGGTATTCGGCCATATCGGCCTTTGTCAGTGCCATCGCGTCAATCTCTTAATTTAGCCCCAAGTTCAACACTCAGCCGTTCCAGAACACGGCCGATGGTCGCTTCAACTTCCTGATCGGTAAGTGTCTGAGAAGTGGCTTGTAAAATCAATCCCAGAGCGAAACTTTTT
>JBATOB010000303.1:0-6227 GCA_049290655.1 Chromatiaceae bacterium
GGGGAACAGGGGCGGGCGCGGCCGGGCCAGAACGCAGGGCGGCTTCCATGCGATAGCGGCCGCTGACCTCGCCGGCATTGGCCATGCCCAGGGCATTGAAGGCTTGCTTGATCTGGTCGGTAAGGCTGGCCATGAACAACTCCGGTGGCGGTAGCTAACCCGATGGGCGATTGGGATTCAGCATTGACGCTCAATGACGCAACTTCCGTGCCGAAAATTGGATGATGCTTAATTTATTGATAATAATGTATTTGTCGGGCGGGTGACTCCTAGGCAAGGGTTTCGATTCAGAAACGCGATGCCGCCCTATCGATTTATCTGGTTGATTGACTTAAATAAATATTTGACGTTTAATCTGCGCAACAACGTTTCACATATGAAACTCACCATGCCCAGCATTCTCGGCAAGATCATCCTGGCCTACCTGGCCCTGGCCGCCGGCGTGGCTGGCTTCGTCCTCTTCACCTCCGCCGACCTGGGTTTTCTGGAATCACGGGTCCGGGAGGCGGTGGCCATCACCGCTTTCCAGGACGATGCCCAGGAGATGCGCCGGCATGAGAAGAACTTTTTTCTCTACCATGCCCCCGGTGAGTTGGCCGCGGCCCGTGGCCTGGCCGAGGGTCTGGAAGGCCGCGTCGCCAGCGGTGGCGAGGTCCTGGCCAGGGTCCTGCCCGGAGAGGAGTTGGCGGCCATGAGCGCGGCCATCGCTGCTTACCGGCGCCTGCTCGATCCGCCTGGCCTGGACGCCAGCAGCGCCAACGAGACCAGGCTGCGCGAGGCGGGTCACGCCATTTCCGCGGCCAGCGACCGACTGGCGGAGCGTGAGCGGGGCCTGCTCATCGAGACCCTGAGGCAGTCCCGCCAGGCCTTGATCTGGACCCTGGGCCTGGTCGCCCTGCTGGCCCTGGCCGGGGGGCAACTCCTCTGGGGCGCCGCCGGCCGGCCCCTGCGGCGCCTCGAGGCCCAACTCAAGCCCCTGGCGGAGGGCCGATTCCAGGCCTTCGCCGAGGTCTCGCGCGACC
The DNA here is from genome assembly GCA_049290655.1 of Chromatiaceae bacterium. Classification (GTDB taxonomy): domain Bacteria; phylum Pseudomonadota; class Gammaproteobacteria; order Chromatiales; family Chromatiaceae; genus M0108. The sequence continues at coordinate 1,023 of JBATOB010000303.1, forward strand.
GGGAGATCGTCTCCTTTACCGCCGCCCTGAACCGGATGCTGGAGGAACTGGAGTCGCGCCGCCGTCAGGTCCTGCATGCCCAGAGGCTGGCGGCCCTGGGCACCCTGGCCTCTGGCGTGGCCCATGAACTCAACAACCCCCTGGGCAATATCTCCGGGGCGTGCCAGATCCTGCTGGAGGAGTTGGCGGGACTGCCCGGGCTGTCGCGGGAGGCGCGCGCGGAGCTGGGCGGATGGCTGACCCAGATCGACGACGAGACCGAGCGCGCCCGCCGCATCGTGCTTAACCTGCTGGACTACAGCCGCAAACCCGGACGCGCGGACCTGACCTCCCACCTGGAGGCTACACTCGACCGGTCTCTGTTCCTTTTGGGGCAGCGCTTGCCGGAGGGAGACACCGTGAGACGCGATATCCCCTCGGGCCTCTGGGTCCGCATGGACCCCCAGCGCCTGCAACAGGTGTTTGTTAACCTGATCCAAAACGCCCTGGACGCGGGGGCCCACCAGGTCAGGATCAGGGCAAGGCTGGCGAGGGCCGGGGATTGGCCGCCCGTCGGCGCCGCCCTGGTGGTGGGCGAGGGGTTGGGCCCCGAGGTGGGCGCGGGTGAGCGAGGTGAGCGGTTTGAGCCAGGAGTTTTGATCAGGGTCGCGGATGATGGGCCCGGTATCCCACCCGACCGGATTGACCGCATCCTCGATCCCTTCTACACCACCCATGAACCCGGCGAGGGGACGGGGCTGGGACTCTATATCGTCAGTGAAATTATCCGCGAACAGGGGGGTGCCATCGCGGTGTCCAGCCCCCCGGAAGGCGGCGCCTGTTTCGCTCTCTGGCTGGCCGGTGGAGATGCCCCGTGAATGAGATCCACCAACCCCGGCTCCTTGTCGTCGATGACGAGGCCGCCGCGCTCAAAAACCTGTCCCATCTCTTCCAGAAGGAGGCCTACGCGGTCACTGCGTGCCAGAGCGGCCAGGAGGCTATCCAGGCGTTGCGGGACCGGGAATTCGACCTGGTCCTCACCGACCTGCGCATGAAGGGCGTCGATGGCCTGGCCGTGCTGCGCCAGGCCCGGGCGTCGCAGCTGGACGGCGAGGTCATCGTCATTACCGGTCACGCCACGCTGGACTCCGCCGTGGCGGCCATGAAGGAGGGTGCCTTTCACTACATCGCCAAGCCCTACCGTCTCGAAGAGGTGCGCCAGGTGGTGAGAGGTGCCCTGGAGGTCGTGGCCCTGAAACGGGAAAACCGCGATCTGCGCCGCCGCCTCGAGGGCTATCAGGGGCGGGTCAACCTCATCACCGAGGACCTGGAGATGCAACGCCTCTTGGAAACGGCGCGCCAGGTGGCCCCCACGGACTGCAATATCCTCATCACCGGCGAGTCCGGCACGGGCAAGGAGCTCATGGCCCGCTACCTCCACCTCTACAGCGCCCGCGCCGGCCAGGCCTTCGTGGCGGTGAACTGTGGCGCCCTCCAGGAGGAGTTGCTGGCCAACGAACTCTTTGGCCACGAGAAGGGCGCCTTTACCGGCGCCGACCGCCAGAAGCCCGGCCTCATCGAAATGGCGGCGGGCGGCACCCTCTTCCTGGACGAGATCGCCGAGATGAGCCCGGCCATGCAGGTGAAACTCCTGCGCGTGCTGCAGGAGCGGGAACTGATGCGCGTGGGCGGCACCGCGCCGGTCGGCGTGGATGCGCGCTTCATCGCCGCCACCCATCGCGACCCGCGGGAGGGCGTGGCGAATGGGCGTTTCCGCGCCGATCTGTTCTTTCGGCTCAACGTGGTCAATCTCATCCTGCCGCCCCTGCGCGACCGGCGGGATGACATCCCCCTGTTGGCCTGGCATTTCCTGAAAAAGTTCGCCCAAGCCATGGGCAAGGCGGTGGACGACCTGGCCCCGGAGGTCATGGCCTTGTTGATTCGCTACGACTACCCCGGCAATGTGCGCGAACTGGCCAACCTGATCGAACGCGGCGTAGCCCTGGCCCGGGGCGACCGGATCGAGCCCCGTCATCTGCCGGAGGGCCTGCGTAATCTTCCCCCCAGGCTAGTCCCGCGGGTGGAACCCAGTGGGGAACTGACGACCCTGGCGGGCAACGAGGCCGCCTATATCGCCCAGGTCCTGAAATATACCAGCGGCAACCGCAACCGAGCCGCCGATATCCTCGGCATCGACCGGGTCTCACTCTGGCGGCGGATCAAGCGTTTTGGGCTGGAGTGAGGGAGTAGGGCGGGCATGGGCTGTCCGATAACCGCAAGGAGCGGCATTGGTCCACACCTGGGTTAGGGATACCTCTCCATACCGATCGCCTAGCACCGTCCCCGCCGTGCCAGGCCCCGAGGCCTCCCCGCAAGCCCCTGGTTGGGTAAGTGGCCAGGGCTCTTGCTTGTCTTGTTGAATAGCAAATATAAGTCAGTGGCTTGACCTGGATAAAACCGTCCAGCAAACTGTCCAGACAAATTTCTTGAACCTGGTGATAGGGCAAAGATGGCGGACGTCGGCGCATTTCAGCCCCTCTTTCCCGAAGAACGGCTCTTGGGCCCCCTGCTGGATCAGGCGGCGGGTCTCCTGGCGCAAAGCCATCGTCTGGCGGCCTTTGCCGGCCAGCCCTTGGCGCTGGCCTTGGCGCCACGTCTGCGCGCCATGAATTCCTATTACACCAACAAGATCGAGGGGCAGCACACACGGCCCCTGGATATCGATCGGGCCCTCGCCAATCAATACGACGCCGATGCCCAACAGGCGCGCAAGCAACGGCTGGCGGTGGCCCACATGGCGGCGGAGTCGGTGCTGGAGGCCCGCGTGGCGGGCTTGGCGCGGACGGAGCTCTTTGCGCCAGCCCTGATCAGCACTATCCATGGCGACTTGTACCAACGGCTGCCGGAGGCGGATCGGGTCACGGACGAGGGCGATGACCGGGTCGAACCTGGCGTGTGGCGCTCCCGGCCGGTGACCGCGGGGCGCCATCTGGCGCCACCGCCGGGGGCGGTGCCCGCTCTGTTGACGGCCTGGGGGCGGCGCTATGGGGAGCTTCCAGGCCAGGAACAGGCCCTGATCGGCCTGGCTTGCGCCCATCACCGCCTGTTGTGGATTCATCCCTTTCGGGATGGCAATGGTCGCGCGGCGCGTCTTCATGCTCATCTGGTGCTCCATGCCCTGGGCCTGACCCAAGGCCTCTGGTCGCCGATGCGCGGACTGGCGCGCAACCAAGAGGCGTATTACGCCCGGCTCAATAATGCCGATATGGCCCGCAGGCATGACCATGACGGGCGCGGACCCTTGTCCCAAGAAGAACTCGCGGCCTTCGCGGCCTTTTTTCTGGAGATTGCCCTCGACCAGGCGACCTTCATGGCGGGTCGGCTGGATCTGATCGGGTTGAGGGAGCGTCTGGCGGATCTGCTGACCTGGCTGGCGGCTCACCCCTGGCGGATGGGCGGCGAGAACTCACTGATCCGCCTGGAGGCGTTGGAGGCGGTGCACTACCTGGTCGTGGCGGGGCCCATGGCGCGCGGCCGTTTCATGGCCATGACCGGTTTGCCGGAGCGAACCGCGCGCCGCCTGCTGGCGAGCCTCCTCGACTGGGGGCTCCTGGTTTCATCGAGCAGCCGCGCACCGGTAGTCTTTGCTTTGCCCCTGGCATCCCTGCGTTTTCTCTTTCCCCGCCTGTGGCCAGAAGCCGAGGTGGATGCGGTCTAAACCCGCCGGCGCGCGGCAACCCGCAGGCGCAGGGCGTTGAGGCGGATGAAGCCGGTGGCGTCGCCCTGGTTGTAGGCGCCGGCGTCTTCCTCGAAGGTGGCGATGTTGGTATCGAAGAGGCTGTTGGTGTCGGACTTGCGGCCGACGGCCATGACGTTGCCCTTGTAAAGCTTAAGTCGCACCACGCCGTTGACCACCTGCTGGGTCTGGTCGATGGCGGCCTGGAGCATCTCCCGCTCCGGGGCAAACCAGTAGCCGTTATAGACCAGGCTGGCGTAACGGGGCATGAGTTCGTCCTTGAGGTGGGCCGCCTCGCGATCCAGGGTCAGGGACTCCATGGCGCGGTGAGCCTTGAGCAGGATGGTGCCGCCGGGGGTCTCGTAGCAGCCGCGGGACTTCATGCCCACGTAACGGTTCTCGACGATATCGCTGCGGCCGATACCGTTGGCGCCGCCAATGCGGTTCAGCTCCGCCAGGAGCTGGGCCGGGCTCATGGCCTGGCCGTCGATGGCGACCAGGTCGCCCTTCTCGAAGGTCAACTCAAGGTAGGTCTGCTGGTCCGGGGCCTGCTCGGCCGGTACCGTCCAGCGCCACATGTCGGCGCCCGGCTCGACCCAGGGGTCCTCCAGGTCATAGCCCTCGTAGGAGATGTGCAGCAGGTTGGCGTCCATGGAGTAGGGCGATTTGGTACCATCCCGCTTCATCTCCACGGCAATGCCGCGGCTGGCGGCATAGTCCATGAGTTTTTCGCGGGACAGCAGGTCCCATTCCCGCCAGGGGGCGATGATCTTGATCTCGGGGTTGAGGGCGAAGGCGGTGAGTTCAAAGCGCACCTGGTCGTTGCCCTTGCCGGTGGCGCCATGGGCGATGGCATCGGCGCCGGTCGCGGCGGCGATCTCGATCAGGCGCTTGGCGATCAGGGGCCGGGCGATGGAGGTGCCCAGGAGATATTCACCCTCGTAAAGGGCGTTGGCCCGGAACATGGGGAAGACGAAGTCGCGCACGAATTCCTCGCGCAGATCGTCGATGTAGATCTCCTTGACGCCGGCGGCCAGGGCCTTGGCGCGGGCTGGCTCCAGTTCCTCGCCCTGGCCGATGTCGGCGGTGAAGGTCACCACCTCGCAGCCGTATTCCTCTTGCAGCCATTTGAGGATGACCGAGGTGTCCAGGCCGCCGGAATAGGCCAGCACCACTTTCTTAATGTCACTTGTCGCCATTGGGGTCTCCTGCCCGGGTTCGAAAATCGAAAAAAGGCGCAGTATATACCTATCCTGGATCTATGTGGTTGTGTGATCGCCAGGTCCCGTGGGGTCGTCCTTGAACCCCTTTAGAGACTGCCTAGGAACTATCCTATTGATTTATATGCACTAGTTATGGTAGGACTTGATTATTAACATGCCTCAGCCATTTTCAGGAGGCGATGCGGCATGGGCGGTGTCCGCACCGCCGCCCAGCCCAGGCGCGGCAGCATGGCGGCCAGGTCAAAGCGGCGATTGAAGCGATAGCAG
>JBATOB010000304.1:0-6487 GCA_049290655.1 Chromatiaceae bacterium
CCTGTGCCAGCCGGGGGGTGTCCCCGCGCACGCTGCAACGGTGGCGGGCGGTGGCGGGCCTCAAGGCCGATGGCCGCGCCGCGGCTGCCCAGGGGCGAACCCCCGCTAACCGCTTGAGCGAGCACGAGCGCCAGGCGATCCTGACCCTGGTCAACCAACCAGAGTTTGCCGAGCAACCGCCCAGTCAGATCGTCCCCGCGCTGGCGGATCAGGGCGTGTATCTGGGCTCGGAGTCGACCTTCTATCGGATGATGAAAGCGGCGAACCAGTTGACTCATTGGGGAAAGGCGCGAGCCCCGACCCATCGCCGCCCCGACCCACTCATGGCGACCGCGCCTCATCAGGTGTGGAGTTGGGATATCACCTATCTGGCGACGACAGTGAAGGGGCTGTTCTTTTACCTCTATCTGTTCATGGATGTCTTCAGCCGTAAGATCATCGGCTGGGAGGTCTTCGCCAGCGAAAGTGCCGCGCAGACCGCCACGGTGATGACCCGGGCCTATCATCGCGAGGGGGTGACGCCCGAGACCCTGATCCTGCATGCCGATAACGGCGGTCCCATGAAGGGGGCGACCCTGCTGGCGACCCTGCAGCGCCTGGGGGTCATGCCCTCCTTCAGCCGGCCCTCGGTCAGTGATGACAACCCCTTCTCGGAGGCCCTGCTCAAAACCCTGAAGTATCACCCCGGCGCCCCCAGCCAGCCCTTTGAACGCTTGGAGGATGCCCGCCACTGGGTGGCCGGCTTTGTCGACTGGTATAACGAGACCCACCGCCACAGCGCCCTCCACTTCGTGACCCCGGGACAGCGCCATCGGGGCGAGGACCACGCCTTACTCGAACAGCGTCGCCAGGTCTATGCCGCGGCTAAGGCCCGCCATCCCGAGCGCTGGTCCGGGGAGATCCGCCAACGGGAAGCCGACACCGTCGTTTGCCTGAACCCCGGGCGACCCCCTAAACAGGAGCCAAACGTTACCCATAAAGCGACCTAGTTTATGCGACATCTTCCTTGACAACGACCGCTGGTGCGGGTTGCCCCCAGCTTGCCCCCACTCATTCACCCGTTACCCCCACTCCGCCGCGCTACCCCTCCCTCAGCATGAGGACGCCTGCGGCGCAACCACCACCCATTTTTTATCTGATTTTGGGGTGAGGTGCTGTCTTGTCGGAGTGGTCCACGTCAGTTTGTCCGTGAGCCTGTCTCCTCGGTACCTCTCCAAACACTTCGCCAGATTTACGCGGATTTTCACCACCGTTCACACCTGCTAGACTTCGCCCAGACGCCTGCTGCAGATTTTTGACGGTTTGGGCGAAAAACCCCACTAAGGCGGCAGCAGATAATCGGCCAGCCGCCGCTCAGTGCAGGGGAAAGCCACCGGTTCCATGCGAACGATGATTTCGGCGGTGAGTAGTCCCCGCGCACTGCAGCAGAGCGCAGCGTGAACAAACGCTGTGCGACTCCAGATGGTGTCGCTGGTGCGTCTGAACTTGGTGAACCGCCTGTCCGGCGGGTATCCTACCGGCGCCGCGACGCGGAGCCTCGCCCAGCAGAGCTCCCACGACAGGGACTATGAACGATTGTTGCCCAACCGCCGCATTCTGCCTACCACGGTATGTTGCTGGCCGCTTGACGGTCCCCTGCCTCTCCCGGGGATCGAGCATTCGGCGTCTTTCCCGGCTCCCACCATTCCGCCTCTTGCGTTTCTCCAGTGTGAGCGGCCGAAAGGACGCCACGGTTTCACCCGCGGACCACCAAGTCATTCCTACGGTGAACTTCCAACCCATCAGTTGCCGCCCACGATAGGCGTGTGTGAGAAGACGAGTAACAAGAATGAAATCCACAGCGATCATCCTCCTGGCCGCCTTGTCCGGTTGTACGAGCGTTATTCCATCCAAGGATTGGTCGGTTGACCGATTCGACACGAGAACCCGCACATCACTGGCCCAGATCGGGCTTCGGTCCGAAGGATTTACTGACATCCCGGTCGATGGAGTGGTTGGCCCGCGTACCCGATCGGCAGCGTTGAGTTTCCGGAAGTCCAGGGGCTTGCCCCAGTCCGATAAGGTCGACAGCGCGCTCGTCGAATCGATATTCAAAAACGCAGATCTGGCCAAGCCGATGCCCTATGTTGAAGGCTCTTTCCGCAGTTGCCTCCGCTATGGCCCTGAGAGGGTGCTACTCATGGCATCCAACGCGGGAACGCTGACTTGTACTGTGCGAGGTGGTGGTGGATCTCCATCATCCGCGGAGATTAGCTCGGCGAAACAATTTTGCGTCAAGTCCGTCGGCATTCGATCAAATCTTGTGAAGTGTGAGTTGATTTTCGACGGCCAGCGCATTGTGGGGGAATCCCGTCTCGCGAAAATGCTGAATAACCCGTCTCCGGACATTCCTGTCGTGATCAACGTATCCAATGCCGAGAGAGGTACCCATACCTCGTTACCAGCCGTTCTTCGGTCAAGCCCGTTTTCCTTTTATTTTTCAAGCTCTCTATCAGACTTGAGCACACCACAGCCTGCAGCTGAGCCGATAAGGTTCTCACTGATCGCAGGTTCGCGTAGGGCCGACATTTGTTCCGGTACAGCCCGACCCAAACGACCGGGACATTTCGCTTACTCCGGAAAATGCGTCGCCAATGGCAAAAAAGAAGTATTCGAAGGTGAAGCCACAATGGTTGGCTATATACCCGTGGGAGATCGCTTAGTGCCCGCATACGAAACGCACATTGCGCAGCAAGGCTCCCAAGTCAAGATTGGCCCACCGGGAAACGTGATCCGGTTCTGAGCAACTGCATGTAACTGGGCGTTGCACCCGCGGCATTTTCAGTCCTTCCGTGCGGCTAGTTATGCGGATATTCGCCCGACGGCGCCCATGATCACCATTACGCCAGCGTCGTCAGTTGACAGGTTGGCCAAGCCGAGTAACGTGCTGGATTTCGATCTGAGCCGAATCAAACGCGTTCGAAATTGACGGATTCTTCTGCTCATGAGACAGAATAATCGCTTCATAGAAACAAATGTTCCAATGTGTCCTGCTATGCGTGCCTACCTGTTCTTGGGGTTTCTTTCCGCCGCAATCGGATTGTATCTACCCGGCGAAGCATCGGCGACGTCTGCTATCGGGATGGATGCTCCGGGCATCGATCCCCCCCAACGACTAGCCGGTCTTGCCGATTTCTTCGAGAGTCTCGACAAAAGGGGTGTCAGCCCGCCACCCAAAGGTCCCAGTAAACAAAGCGGCTCCGCCGGTACAGCAAAGACGACCGGATCCGGCAGTTTGAGTAGTTACGGATTGAGCAGGGACGATAATCGAAGGATACAGCAGGCATTAACAGATCTGGGGTACTCCCCGGGACCGATCGACGGACTACCGGGAGAAGAAACCAAGACCGCGATTCGTCGGTACCAGGAAGACCACAATTTGCTCACTACCGGTTCACCCTCTCTTGAGCTGCTGGAACATATGGAGCTGCGGATCGAGGCGCGGAATCAGCAGTCGACTGCAGCGGTGGGACAGGATGCAGACGTGTCCACAAGCATCTCTGCGGACGGGACGGATAACTCACAAGATCCTGGGCAATCCGTACGCCATGGTAGTACTTCAGAAGCCAGCCTCACGGGCGTTGCGCGGCCGGACGGGCAGGTGGCCTACACGGGTAAAGCGACCCGCGATGGCGGGTGGGCCCTGACGGCAGCCGCCGCGCCACCAGAGCCGGCGAAGAAGCCGATAATTTATACCCCGGAAAAAAATGACCCGGAGCGCAAAGCAATCTTAGATGCCCTGCGACGCACTTATGCAAAAAACGTTGTATTTTTGGTTCACTACTTGAAAGTTAGCGGCGACTGGGCCTGGGCGCGAGTTACCGCAACGGTAGATGGACAACCCGATTACGAGCCCCAGTCTGGACTTGTTCGGAGGGTTCGCGGGAAGTGGACAGAAGTAGCGAGTCTAGATCAGAGTGGAGACTGTGATGACGAGCCGGTTTGCTCCGACGATAAGCGCACGGGAGTATGTGCTTTTATGGCCGTTTGTTCTGATCGTGGGCAGGAGAAACTTTATGCACAGCTAAAAAAGAGATTTGCTGGGCTGCCTCTAGAAATCATCGAAGGATACTCCCTAACTGCTTTAAGCAGTGCCTCTAACAAGGCAGCTACACAAACAGCACCGACCACAAAGACCCCGGTGCAGGCCCTGGTGACGGAGAATGCCCCAAATCTAATCAAGAGAATAGCGGAAGCGTTACCGTATGCTAGCCTCAGCTCTTACATCTACGGGTGTAAACAACGGTGTTCGCAGTACTGTGACAGGAGCGGACGATGGTTGCCTCTCCTCGACTCCCGCGATTTGCCCCAAGCAGCAGACGCGCTATTAACAAATACGCAATCGAATACGGCTAACTCCACCGAGCCCGTCCGGCGCGAAGATCAATTCAAGGGGTTTCATGCGGCTGCCTTCCGAAACGTAAAGACCAACGAAATCGCAATCGTCTACGAGGGGACAAGCGATTTACACGATTTACAAGATTGGAAGGCCAACTTGGGTCAGCCGTTCTTGAAGCCATCGCAGTACTCACGGGCCATCGAGTTTGCCCAGGAAGTCGAGACGCGATTCTGCTCAGCCACCAAAGACTGTGAATCGCGCGTGGTCTTAACCGGACATTCCCTTGGCGGTGGCCTTGCACAGTACACGGCCATTAAGCTTGGGCGCAAGGCTTATATTTTTAATGGAGCGGGGTTGTGGGACTCGACTGCGGGCAATGTCGATACCACGATTGCTGCTCGGGCCAAGATCATCCATTATCGGAGCAAGGGCTACAAGTTCGGGTACAGGCTAGGAGCAGACTTCGTCCCGTTTACGGGTGTTCAATTTTCGGAAGAGACCATTGACATCCCCATCACCCTGCCGCTCTGGGCGTGGGACACGATAACCGTGGGGGTGATTACGCACAACATGGCCCGCCTTCGCGACCACATGCTCAGTATGGTCCTCGCCCACTCCGGTACGAGTGCAAGCTCGTCTCAGACTGAAATTCGATCATCCCCCACCGAGGCCGCTCAAAGTTCTGCCGTGACCGCTGGCAGTAGTGCAGGAAAACCACAAACCGAACTCAACGCCAGTACGAGATCAATCGTTAAAGATATTTTGGATGCCTACGGCAGCGATCTGAAGCGCATTAACCTTGTTGCCGATCACGCGGACTATGCGGTTCTTGCCTGGGCCGCATACAGCGATTTTGATGCTCTTAAGCTGGCAAAGGAGCGCGGCTGGGCACCCATTCAGTCGCTAGCAAACGAGAATCTGACTTTCGGAGCAATCGCCGCGACGCTGTTCGCCTCAGACAGAGGCGATCGCGTTATCGCATACAGCAAAGCCGATCCTGACCCAATATTCCTCTTGGAACAGAGGAGGGGCAACTATGTGAGCGAGAGCGACATTGCCGCCGCCAGGACTGCTGGTGCCAGGGAGGTTGCCCGCGATCACTGCGAAGCTGCCTTTGTCGGGCATACTCTAGGAGGGCAACTCGCCCAGATCGCGCATCTTGAAACCGGTCGCCACGCCGTTGGGTTCAACTCAACCCCCCCCAGCGGCGAAGAACTCAAAACTTTTGCCGGTTCTACATGGGATCTCAGCGATAATCTTATTCGGTTCCGAAGCCCGTCGGATCCCGATACATCCTCCGATGTGAAGCGTTACATCACCGTTGCCAATATTTCGCCGGCATCGGATGGTCTGTTGTCCAAGGTCGTTAATGCGGATTACGGCCGTTCAATCTCCGTTCTTGCTCAGGCCATGCAGAACGTGCGCCTTGCACGCGACGAAGGCTGGATCGACGCGTATCTTCGTGAGTCGGCGATCAGTACAGCTAAAGTGGACCCAAAAAGCAACGATGCAGGACATGAATGGGGGCCAGGTATCGTTCCGGATAGCTCAATTGACTTTTCGCGAAATCTTTGCGCCGGTAAAGAAATACGGAGTTGCGTTACGGATCTCGGTGTTGCTCAAGAAGCAATCTCCTTCAGTACTGCAGTAGAAGGGAACCTCACGGGCGACGAATTTGCAACAGAGTTCCTTGAGCTTGGGAAAGTCGACCTGGCACGCATGTGGAATTATCGCTATGAATTGGAAACGCCGCTGCTGATCAACGGAGCCCCACCAATTATCGCGCCGACCCACGCCGATAATTTACAAAGAGCATTTACCGACGGTGCGAGCAAGAAGTTTCTCGCCCGATACCCACAAGCCGCAGCTTGGCGACTTGGAGTCCCCGGGCATCGTCTGCTGCCCGAGGGGGGGCAGCGTTTTGTCATCGCGACCACATTGACAGATTTTTGCAGAGCCTGCCCAACTATTGGAGGGGCTGTAACTCAATGCCATTAACTTAAGCCTCAGCGGCAGCGCTTGTAGTTCCGGTGGAAGCCCTGGATCTTTGCGGGTTTCATCGGTCGCGGGAAAGACCGGTCGGGTCTGACGGCCTCAACGGTCATCGCC
>JBATOB010000305.1:0-7843 GCA_049290655.1 Chromatiaceae bacterium
CGACGACGGGGACCTTGAGTTCCTTGGCCAGGGCCTTGAGGGAGCGGGAGATGGCCGAGATCTCGGTGGCGCGGTTCTCGCTGTTACCGGGCACCTGCATGAGCTGGAGGTAGTCCAGGACGATCAGGGCCAGATCGCCGTGCTCGCGCTTGAGGCGGCGGGCGCGGGCGCGGACCTCGGTGGGCGACAGGGCCGGGGTATCGTCGATATAGACGGGCGCGTCCGCCAGCATGTTCACCGCCGAGGTCAGGCGCGGCCACTCGTCCTCCTCCAACTTGCCGGTGCGCACCCGGTGCTGGTCGATGCGCCCCAGGGAGGACATCATGCGCATCGCCAGGGCGTCGCCGGGCATCTCCATGCTGAAGATGGCGACCGGCCGTTTAACCTCCAGGGCCACGTTTTCGGCCAGGTTCATCGCGAAGCTGGTCTTGCCCATCGAGGGCCTCCCCGCCACGATGATGAGGTCCGAGGGCTGGAGGCCGGAGGTCATCTCGTCGAAATCGGCGAAACCGGTGGGCAGGCCGGTGATGGGCTCGTTGCGCTGAAAGAGGATCTCGATGCGCTCGACGGCCCGGCCGAGGAGGCCGCGCAGGGACTGGAAGCCGCCACCGCCGCGCTGTTCCTGCTCGGCGATCTCGAAGACCCGCCGTTCCGCCTCGTCCAGCAGCTCCGCCACCTCCCGGCCCTCGGTGTTGAAGGCGATGTCGCTGATGCCGGTGCCGACGGAGATGAGTTGGCGCAGCACCGAGCGCTCGCGCACGATCTTGGCGTAGGCCTTGACGTTGGCGGCGCTGGGGGTGCCGGTGGCGATGACACCCAGGTAGGGCAGGCCGCCGGCGTCCTCGAGCTGGCCGGTGCGCTCCAGCATCTCGGCCAGGGTGACGACGTCGAAGGGCTGTTCACGGGCCGCCAGGTCGCGGATGGCGCCAAAGATGAGGCGGTGTTCGCGCCGGTAGAAGTCGCCCTCGCCCACCTTGTCGGCCACCGAATCCCAGGTCTGGTTGTCCAGCATGAGGCCGCCGAGCAGGGACTGTTCCGCCTGATTCGAATGGGGGGGTATCCGTAGCCGTTCGCCGGACGGCAGTTCCTGCTCGGGGTAAGGCAAATCGTAGGGGTCGGACATGGAATGCTCAAAGCCGGGCGCAAGCGGGGAGGGCGCCGCGAGGGGGGTAGGTCTTGGACCTGGCCCGGGCCGGGGCGAGATGCGCCCCGGCCCGGGTCGCGCGACTAGCTCGCGGGGACGATCTCGATCTTGAGGGTGGCGTCAATCTCGGGATGGAGATGGACGACGACCTCGTAATGGCCGGTGGCCCGGAAGGAGCCCGCAGGCAGGCGCACTTCCTGCTTGTTGAGCTTGAAGCCCAGGGCCACCACCGCCTCGGCGATATCGCCGGTACCCACGGAGCCGAAGAGACGGCCCTCGTCGCCGGCCTTGCGGGCGATGGTCACGGAACGGCCATCGAGCCCTTCCCGGCGTTCATCGGCGATGGCATAGGCCTCGGCGGCGAGTTGTTCCAGTTCGGAGCGACGCTCCTCGAAGCGCTTGAGGTTATCCGCCGTGGCGGGCACCGCATAGCCCTTCGGGATGAGGAAATTGCGGCCGTAACCGGCGCGAATGTCCACCTTTTCGCCTAGGTTGCCGAGATTGGCGACCTTTTTCATCAGGATGACTTCCACTTGGGTACCCCCAGTAAGATTTTCAGTAGCGGCGGACCACATGATGAGGTGGTGCGGTCCACGATGGATGTCGAGGCCGCCCCGGGGCGGCCGTCTTCAGTTCTTTTCGGCCTGGCGCGGGCTGACCTTGGCGCGCACGTTAACCCAAATATCCGCCAAACCCAGGCCGGCGGTCAAAACCTGAGCGTGGGGCAGGGCCAGCAGGAAGAGGGCGTATAAACCAATCAACCAGCCCCGGTTGGCCTGCATTGCCTTCACCAACCAGTGGATCAGCGCCAGTCCCTGCAGCAGAAACAGGGGGGTGATCAGGATGAGCAGATCCGCCGCCCACTGGTTTTCGCCCTTAACCAGGATGAAGGCCATCAGGGCCAGCCCCAGTATCCCCAGCCCCTTGCCCAGGCGCAGATCGCGAAACTCGGCGCCAAACCCGCCGGGATTGTAAAGCAACGACTGCCACCAACGCCCCAGGAAGAGCGCCAGCAGGGCCTGGAAGTAAAAGGTCGCGGCGAAGGCCCCCGTCATCCATCGGGCCACCTCCAGGATCAGGGCCTGGCTTTCGGCATCGGTCAGGATGCCGCCCTCGATCAGGCCTTGCCGCACCGGCTCCATGAGTTCGGCCCAGTAAGCGGCGGGATCGGCCACGCCCACCTTCAGCCCAATCAGGATGGCCAGACCCATGAGACCCGCCGTCGTCACCGTCAGGGCGGGCGAACCGCTGTTGCGCAGCATCGCCGCCAGGGCCCAGACCGGCAACCAGAGGGCCAGGGCGAAGCCCAGTGCGGGCAGGGGGCTGCCCAGGGCCGCGTAGGCGAAGAGTCCGCTCGCCAGCCCGGCGAAGAGCCCCACCAGCAGGCCCTCGACGGGTCCCTGGCGCAAGGTGGCCAGGGCCAGGGTCGCGGAACTGAGCATGCCCGTCAGTGGGAAGAGCAGCGACAGGATCGCGAAAACCGCGGCCACCAGCGCGGCCTGGGAACGGCCGCGCATGATGAAGGAGGCCAGCCCTAGCATGGAGCGTCTCGTCTCGTCGGACCTGGGTCCAGGCTACCCCGGACGCCTGTCTCGGGTGGCGTGGACCGGCGCCTGATCAATGGCCGTCTGAATAAGGCAGCAGGGCCAGGAAACGCGCCCGCTTGACGGCCAGGGCCAATTGACGTTGATACTTGGCCGAGGTGCCAGTGATGCGGCTGGGCACGATCTTGCCCGACTCGCTGACATAAGCCTTGAGGAGGTTGAGATCCTTATAGTCGATCTCGGTTATGCCCTCGGCGGTGAAGCGGCAGTAACGCTTGCGGCGGAAAAATTTTGACATGGCAACCTCTTACTCAAGCTCGTCTTCGTCGTCCATTTCCTCGATCCGCTCCACGCGCTCGGGGCGGTCGCGGCGGCGGCGTTCGCCACCGGAGTCATCGGAGGAGGGTTCCTCCTCGGACTTGGCGAGGGGCGAGGGCTCGGTAACGGCCGCGTCACGGATGAGGATGAGGTTACGCAGCACCGCGTCATTGAAGCGGAAGGCGCTTTCCAGTTCGTCCAGGGTGGGCTGGTCGCACTCGACATTCATGAGAATGTAGTGGGCCTTATGGATCTTATTGATCGGATAGGCCAGTTGCCGGCGACCCCAATCCTCGTAGCGATGGATCTTGCCGCCGGATTTTTCGATGCTGGCGCGATAGCGCTCCACCATGGCGGGCACCTGCTCGCTCTGGCTGGGGTGCACCAGGAACACGATTTCGTAATGACGCATGTGGTCTCCTTACGGGTTGAACAGCCTCGCATGGGACAGTGAGGCAAGGAGTAGCCTCCCGAAGCCGGGAGGATCAAGCATTATACGGAAATACCCTGCTGGGTCAAAAACCATCGAATGGGCGATGGGGGAGGGTTTAAACTCCCCGGCGACCGATTGCACCCCCGCGAGGACACCTTATTGCCCACATCTCCCACCAAGGTCCGTCTGGCCTACGTCTGTAGTGGCTGCGGAGCCAGCCTCAACAAATGGGCCGGGCGCTGCCCGGATTGCGGCGCCTGGAACTCGGTCGAGGAGCTCCCGGGCGTCCCGGCGACGGGCCGCGGGCGGCAGGGCTATGCGGGCGCCGCGGACAGCGCCCGGGTCCTTTCCCTGGAGACGGTCAGTCCGGAACGGGAGACGCGCACCAGCAGTGGCATCGCCGAGCTGGACCGGGTCCTGGGCGGTGGCCTGGTGGCCGGGTCCGTGGTCCTGATCGGCGGCGACCCGGGCATCGGCAAGTCCACCCTCCTGCTCCAGGCCTGTGCCGCCCTGAGCGCCAGCCTGGGGCCCGAACGGCCAGTGCTCTACGTCACCGGTGAGGAATCGCCCCAGCAGGTCAGCCTGCGCGCCCGCCGCCTGGGCCTGAGCGGCGCGGGCATCCGCCTGCTGGCGGAGACCGGGGTCGAACGCATCCTCGCCGCCGCCTCCAGCGAGCAGCCCCGGGTCCTGGTGGTGGACTCCATCCAGACCACCTACACCGATCTGTTGCCGTCAGCGCCCGGCTCCGTGTCCCAGGTGCGCGAGACGGCGGCGCAACTGGTGCGCTGGGCCAAGCAGGGCGATACCTGCGTCTTCCTGGTCGGACACGTCACCAAGGAAGGGGCCCTGGCGGGGCCCCGGGTGCTGGAGCACATGGTCGATACCGTCCTCTATTTCGAGGGCGAGGCCGGCAGCCCCTACCGGCTGGTGCGCGCGGTCAAGAACCGCTTTGGCGCCATCAACGAGCTGGGCGTCTTCGCCATGACGGATCGCGGCTTGAAAGAGGTCCGCAACCCCTCCGCCATCTTCCTCTCGCGCCACGACCAGCCCGTACCCGGTAGCCTGGTCATGATCACCCGCGAGGGCACCCGGCCCCTCATGGTCGAGGTCCAGGCCCTGGTGGACGAGAGCCCCCTGGCCAACCCCCGGCGCGTGGCCCTGGGCCTGGAGCAGAATCGTCTGTCCATGCTCCTGGCCGTGCTCCACCGCCACGGTGGTCTGGCCATGTTCGACCGGGATGTCTTCGTCAACGTGGTGGGCGGGGTGCGCATCACCGAGACCGCCGCCGACCTGGCGGTACTGCTGGCGGTGCTCTCCAGTTATCGCGACCGGCCGCTGGACCTGGAGTTGGCGGTCTTCGGGGAGGTGGGCCTGAGCGGCGAGATCCGCCCCGTGCCCAACGGCCCCGACCGGCTGCGCGAGGCCGCCAAGCATGGCATCAAGCGCGTCATCGCCCCCAAGGGCAATGTCCCCAAGGGCGGGGTCGAGGGTCTGGAGATTCTGGAGGTGCGCAGCCTGCGGGAGGCGATCGACGGGGTCTGAGCAAGCCTGGCAGGCGGATGCGTCTTGCGACGGACCTTAAACGCCATTCAAAAGTGTCGTTAGCGCCATGTCGTGCGCGGTAACTCCGCTGCCAGCGCCTGCATACGCTCAGTCAGGCTGGCGATGAAGGCAGCCTGATCGCCACCGCCGTGGAGCGATTCGCCAACGAAGACGTCGCAGAAAAAGGGTACCAGGATGGGGTCGTCCTTGGGCAGCGCCTTACCCAGTCCGTGCAGGAACACGGGTGTGACAGGCACCTCAGGCCGGCGCCGGGCCAGGGCGGCGATACCCCGCTTGAAACGGCCCAGCACCTCCGGCTCGCCCCGACTGCCCTCCGGGAAGAGGATGAGGATGTCGCCACGGTCGAGCGCCTCTTCGCAGGGCCTGAGCGGATCGCGACCGCCTCGCGTTTCGCGGGCAATGGGCAGGATGCCGATGACGTGCTGCGCAAACCAGCCCAACCAGCGGTTGCGCAGGAAATAATCCGCCGCCGCCACCGGCCGCAGGGTGGAGAGGCGGCCCAAGGGAAAGAGCGAGACCAGCACCAGGGTATCCAGATGGCTGTTGTGGTTGGCGGCGATGATGGCCGGTCCGGTCAATGGCAGCAGTTCCCGGTGGCGCACGTTGAGTCCTAGCACCACCAGCGCCAGGGGACGGGCGATGAGCAGCCAGAAGGTGAAGCGAATCAGGTGGCGGATCAGGCGGCGCATCCTTTGCACTCCAGCACGGGGAGGCACGGCCGCCAGCCTTTTCCCCCAAGCGGTTCCCCAGGGGCGGGGGTAGAGGCCGCGCGAGCAGCAGCCAAGCCGGGTGCGATCATAACAGGCCGCTTCAATAGTGCAGGTAATAGAGGAAATGGAAAAACAGCGGCGCCGTAAAGGTGAGGCTATCCACCCGGTCCAGGATGCCGCCGTGGCCGGGAATGAGGTTGCCACTGTCCTTCACCCCCAGATCCCGCTTGAGGGCCGAGATGTTGACGTCGCCGATAAAACCGGCCAGGCCGATCAGTAATCCGGCGACCGGCGCCTCCCAGCCGGTGAGGGGCGTCAGCAGCGGAGCCAGCAACCAGGCGAGGAGGGTGGTGGTGGCGACGCCGCCGACAAAGCCTTCCCAGGTCTTCTTGGGACTGACCTTAGGGATGATCTTGTGACGGCCGAAGGCCTTGCCCCAGACGTACTGCATCACGTCATTGAACTGGGTCAGAAACATCAGGAAGAGTACCAGCCCGGGGCCGCCGCCGGCGGGATTGACCGCCTCCGGCAGGACCAGCAGGTACGCCAGGTGCGAGAGGTTGAAAACCGTCAGCATCAGGCCCCAGTGCAGGCTGCCGGCAGCGTGGAGGAATCCGGCGGTCTCGCCGATGGTGACCATGCGCAGGGGCAGAAAGAGGAACAGGTACACCGGGATGAAGATGATAAAGGTGCCGTACCAGCCGATGGCCACCCAATAGAACTGTATCGGGATTGCCAGGTAGGCCCAGAAGAGCACGCGCCGATCGGCGCGCCGGGTCGGTATCAGCGAGAGGTATTCCTTCAACGCCAGGAAGCTGACGAAGCCCAGAAAGATCAGCGACAAGGTCGGTGATAGGGCGATGGCCGTGGCGAAAACGCCGACCATGACCCACCAGGATCTCATCCGCGCCGCGAGTTCCGTGTCATCGCGTTCGGGGTGGCGGTGTTTCAGGAAGCGAATAATCAGGGTGGCAAGGACTAACAGCCCGAAGAGTCCAGCCAGGAAGTTGGCGGCGTTGGGGGTGAGCGTGGCAAACATCAAGGTGTTCTGAGCTGTTGGGCCATGGCAGCCGTGCGCCTATAACAGGTCCATACCGACCCCAGGGCGATCACCCAGGCGGCGATGACCAGGCAATAGTTCGTGCCGAACCAGGTGGTTTCCAGAGCACCGGCCACGCAGGCCAGGGTCATGGTCGCCATGCGTTGCGGCTTGGCCATGGGCCCCCGAAAATCCTGCCCGAGCCCCAAGGCCCCACCGAGGGTGCGAAGATAGGCCGTCAGTGCCGCCGCCAGGGCGCCAAACCAGCCAAGCCCGGGGAGACCGATGGCGTAGCCCAAGGCGACAATCAGGAGGGAATCGGCGATACGGTCAGGTATTTCATTGTAAAGGGCGCCAATGGCAGACTGGCGACCACCCTCGATGGCCACCATGCCATCCAGCAGGTTACAGGCCAGGCGCAATTGGATGCCTAGCGCGCACGCGAGCAACGCCCAAGGCAGGGCAGACCAGTAAAGTGACACCGCTCCCACCCCGGCAAAAACGATACTGAATACCGAAATGGTGTCGGGATTGACCTTCTTGGTCACCAGCCAGGCGGCCAGGTACTTTGCCAGGGGATGGTCCCGACTTTTCAGGGGGCGACGATTGGCATTGGAACTCGCAGTGTTTGGGGTCAATAATCGGATCTCCCTCGTTCAGAATGCGGATCGGTCATCTGACCGTCGGCATCAGCTTTAGCCCAGGCTCTAGAGGAAGTCAATGCTCTGCGCCCCAGGCCAGGATATCAACCCAGCGCGTCCAGCGGGCTTAGCACCCCTTTGCCCCCACAGTCCACCTCACCGAGCCAACTCACCCCCGCGAGTTCGAACAATTTCTGTATAGCATCAATGGCCTGGCGGAACTGCCAGGCCTTGAGACCAGTCTGCCGACCCAGGTCCGCCAGGTAGGTCTCCACATCGGCGGGGTCTGATCGGTCAGGCGACGATCCGCGTGGGCGGCGATGTAGTGCTCGGCACGCCGCACCATCCACCGGTCGAAGGGCGGCTTGAGGCCTGATTCGTGCAGCTTATTGATATACCGATCCCAAAAGGAAGGGTTCTTCTCCTTACGCGTGTTGGCAACAAATAGAAC
>JBATOB010000306.1:0-12895 GCA_049290655.1 Chromatiaceae bacterium
GAAATCCGCCGGTCTTCTGAACGCCCAAGGTAAGGTGCTGGACGCGCTCCGCAAGGTGCTCAAGGACGGCACCCTGACCCTGCCCGAGCCGTTCGCCGCCCAACTGCCCCAGGTGCGGGAGATTCTGCGCAAGCTGGCCGGACGGCTGGAGATCAAGAACGCCGACGAGCGCAAGCAGGTGAAGACCCGCCAGGCCGTGCTGCAAGGGGCCGACTTCAAGGCACTGTGGGAGCGCATCAAGCACAAGACCACCTACCGGGTGCGGTTCGATAACGAAGCCCTGCTGGTGACCTGCATCAAGGCCCTGGCGGAGGCGCCGCCGATCGCCAAGACCCGCCTGCAATGGCGCAAGGCCGACCTCGCCATCGGCCGCTCCGGCGTGGACACCAAGGCAACGGTCACCTCCGCGCCCGTGATCCTCGACGAGGGCGACATCGAACTGCCAGACCTCCTCACCGATCTCCAGGACAAGACCCAGCTCACGCGCCGTAGCCTCTACCGCGTCATCGCGGCGAGTGGCCGGCTGGACGACTTCAAACGCAATCCCCAGCAGTTCATCGAGCTTGCCGCCGAGATCATCAACCGCGCCAAGCGCCTGGCCCTGGTGGACGGCATCAAGTACCAGCGCATCGGCGCGGAGGCCTATTATGCCCAAGAGCTCTTCGAGAACATGGAGCTATCCGGTTATCTCAAGTCGATGATCGACGCCTACAAGTCTGTCCACGAGCAGGTGATCTACCAGTCCGACATCGAGCGGACCTTTGCCGACGACCTGGAGAAGAACGAGGCGGTCAAGGTGTACGCCAAGCTCCCGGGCTGGTTCCAGGTCCCGACACCTCTCGGCCCCTATAACCCCGACTGGGCCGTCCTGGTGGAGAAGGACGGCGCGGAGCGCCTTTACCTCGTCGTCGAAACCAAAAGTAGCCTCTTCGCCGATGACCTGCGCGACCAGGAGAGTGCCAAGATCAATTGTGGCAAGGCACACTTCCAGGCGCTGGCGGTGGGTGAACCCCCTCAGGCGCGCTATCTAGTAGCGGGGTCCGTGAATGATGTCTTCAATAACATCTAGGCTGGCGCGGGTACGACCCGCTTTTTCGGGATGCCGAATACCCACCCTGATTACCCGCAAACTGGCGAAACAGCATGCCGCCAGGGGAGGACCCCCATGACCCCGGACGAACTTCGGCAATTGATCCTGCAGGGCGAGAACTCGGGCGTCGAGTTCAAGCACGATGATTTGCGCCCGGAGCAACTGGCGCGGGAAGTGGTGGCCCTGGCCAATTTTCAGGGTGGGCGGGTGCTGATTGGCGTCGAGGACGATGGCCAGATCAGCGGCATCCAGCGCAAGGATCTGGAGCGTTGGGTGATGGACGCCGTCTTTGGGCGGCTGGTCCACCCGCAAATCTTGCCCTACTACGAGGAAGTACCGCTGGACGAAGGCCAGCGGGTGGCCGTCGTGACGGTGCTGGCGGGTACCGCCAAGCCCTATGTGGTCCGGTTCCGTCAGCGCGAGGATATCTATGTGCGCGTCGGCAGTACCTCGCAACTCGCCAGCCGGGAACGGCAGGCGGCCCTGTTCGCGTCCGGGGGCTTGTTGCACGCCGAACTGCTGCCGGTCTCGGGGAGCGCCATCGCGGACTTGGACCCTGCCCGCCTGACGGATTATTTGGGCCGGGTCTTGAGTGACGGGGTGCCCGCCGACGAGGCCGCCTGGTGGGAGCGGCTCTGCGGTCTGGGCTTCATGGCCGAGAGGGCTGGGGGACCGCCGGTCTGTACCATTGCGGGACTGGTGTTGTTCGCCTACCGTCCCCGCCGTTTGTTGCGGCAGGCGGGCCTGCGCTGGATGGTGTTCGCGGGCGATGACATGGATTATCGCGCCCTGGACGATACCGTCCTGGATGGCCCCCTGGTGGGTTTGTGGGCGGTCTCCGGAGGCGGCCAGGTCTTCCAGGCCCAGCCCGGTTTGCTCGAACTGGCCCTGGAACGGGCGCGGCCCTTTATCTCGGAGGAATCCGAGGCGTTGGTGGATGACTTACGCCGCGAGCGCCTGTGGCACTATCCGCTCCTGGCCGTGCGCGAGGCCCTGCTCAATGCCTTCGCCCATCGCGACTGGACCCGGCCGGGCGAGGTGAAGGTGGTGCGCTACGGGGATCGGTTGACGGTGACCAGCCCCGGCGCGCTCCAGAATGCGATGACGGTGGCCAAGATGCTGGCCGGCCAGCGGTTGGCGCGCAATCCGGTCATCGTCGAGGTGCTGCGTGACTATGGCTACGTCGAGCATCGTGGCATGGGCGTGCGGCGTCGGATCGTGCCGCTCACACTCGCCTTCTCGGGCCGGGACGCCCAGTTCGAGGCGGCGGAGGATTTTTTGCGTCTGATCTTGCCGGCGCGGGCGGGGACCGGTGGCACTGGGCCCGACGGTAACCCCGGGGGCCTCCCCTGATCCGTCCCTCCGCCAGCTTGCCCGCCATCGGGGGCGGTCATCCCGGTAAGCTTCACAGGCGTCGCTACCTCCATCGCGGGGATGCGGATTCAAGGTTCCTGTTCCACTAACCGGAGAGCCGTTATGAACGCAATTGAAAAGGCCCAACCCACGGGCTCCACAGTCCGGATGCCGACCTGGTTCATCCCGCATGGCGGTGGCCCCTGCTTTTTCATGGACTGGAATCCACCCCATGCCTGGAATAGGATGGCCGCCTTCCTCAAGGGGGTGGCCGCCACCCTGCCCCAGCGTCCCGAGGCCATCGTAGTCATTTCGGCACACTGGCTGGAGTCCGGCTTCAACGTCACCAGCGATCCCAAACCGGCGTTGATCTATGATTACTATGGCTTTCCGCCACACACCTATGCCTTGCGGTATCCCGCCTCCGGGGAGCCCCGGTTGGCGTCATGCATCACCGATCTGCTGGGGCAGGCCAATCTGGCTTCTCACGCCGACCCGAACCGGGGCTTCGACCATGGCATGTTCGTCCCGCTGATGCTGATGTTTCCCGATGCGGACATACCGGTGGTACAAGTCTCGCTGCGCCGGGACCTTGACCCCGATCTCCATTGGCAGGCGGGTCGGTCCTTGGCGCCCCTGCGCGACGAAGGCGTCCTGATCCTGGGCAGCGGCATGAGCTTTCACAACATGCGGGGCTATGGCGATCCCCGCTTCGGACCTATCTCCGACCAGTTCGACGGCTGGTTGACAGCCGCCGTGCAAGTGGAAGCTCCACAACGCCGTCAATTGCTGATCGATTGGGCGCAAGCGCCCGCGGCGCGGTTGTCCCACCCCCCGCGGGCGGAGGAGCATCTGCTGCCCTTGATGGTGGTTGCTGGTGCGGCCACCGATCAGCCTGGACAGCGCGTCTTCAGCGACCGGGTGATGGAAACCACCCTGTCCGCTTTTCGCTTTGGCTGACGCGACAAAGAGGCCCCGGACCGAGATGGCAGGGCGGTAACGCCTTCCCTGGAACCGCAGGAACCGTGCGCGCTCCGCTTGCCCATGGGAGGGATACCGGGCCCCGCGACAATTTGTCGCATACCCCTCCGCCAGTAGCTCCCTTGATAATTATCGATTGCTGATCACCAACCGATTAAGGGAGCATTTGATGGGGCATCGCCTTCACCCGCTGTCCACCGCCGTGGCGGTCTCCTGTGCCCTGGCGGCGACTTGGCACCACGCCGGCGCCGAAAGCGCGACCGACCTGAGTGAAATCGTCGTCAGTGCCGAGACGCCCGGGTCCTTCTCCAGTTCCGGTGTCGTAGCGGGCCGAGCCCTGGAGGTCGATCGGGTCGGCACCAGTGATACCGCCAAGCTGTTGCTCCAGGTACCGGGCGTCAGCCTCTATGGGGCCGGCGGTGTCTCCAGTCTGCCGGCCATTCATGGTCTCGCGGATGATCGCGTACGCATCAAGGTTGATGGTATGGACCTGATCGCCTCCTGTCCCAATCACATGAATCCCCCGCTGTCCTATCTCGACCCGACGGCGGTCGGCAGTCTCAAGGTCTATGCCGGCATCGTGCCCGTGAGCCTGGCTGGCGACAGCATCGGCGGCACCATCATCGCGGACTCGCCCGAGCCGGAATTCGCCGCCCCCGATCAAAAGTACCTTCTCAAGGGTACGGTCGGCAGCTACTACCAGAGCAACGGCAATGGTTACAGCGTCGATGTCGGGGCCAGCGCGGCCACCGATAGCCTCAGCATCGCCTACAGTGGCGCCTTGGCGAAGTCGCAGAACTACAAGGCGGGTGGTGACTTCAAGACCACGCGGGCCACGGGCCGCCTCGGGCATACCCTACCCCTGAATGAGGTGGGATCGACGGCCTATGACACCCGCAACCAAACGCTGGATTTCGCCTGGAAGAGCGGTATTCACAGGATCGAGGCCGAGATCGGCTACCAGGATATCCCCGAGGAACTGTTCCCGAACCAGCGCATGGATATGCTTGGCAATGAGCAAACGAGCTTTAATCTGAATTACACCGGGGAGTTCGGCTGGGGCGATCTGGAGGCCCAGAGTTACTACCAGTATGTTGACCATTTCATGGATTTTGGCCCGGATAAGCGCTTCTGGTATGGCCCCGCCTCCGGCAGGACGGCCGTCGATGGCAAGCCCTGTTGGCCCATCAGCAATACCTGCGCCGCTGGCATGCCCATGAACACCGAGGCCAAGACCCTGGGTGCCAGCCTCCAGGCCGACATCGATCTGACCGATACGCAGTTGTTGCGGCTGGGGGCCGAATACCAGGGCTACCGGCTCGATGACTGGTGGTCACCCTCTGGGGCCATGATGTATCCGGGCACCTTTTGGAATATCAATGACGGCCGGCGCGACCGGGTGGCGCTTTACGGCGAATGGGAGGCGCGGCCAACGCCGCAATGGCTGACCTTGCTGGGTATTCGCTTCGAGCAGGTCGATATGGATACCGGGGATGTCCGGGGTTACAACACCACCCCTTCCGCCCCCGGCAACCAATACCTGGAAGCCAATCGCTTCAATGCCCAGGAGCATCAGGAAACCGACAACAATGTCAACCTGACCGCTCTGGCCCGTTATCGGCTGGACGAGACCAAGAACCTGGAATTCGGCTATGCCCACCTGGTGCGCTCCCCCAATCTGTATGAGCGCTACACCTGGTCCTCCTGGACGATGGCCGCGAGCATGAACAACTCCGTGGGCGATGGTAACGGCTATGTCGGCGACATCAATCTGAAACCGGAACAGGCCAATACCCTCTCGGCGACCTTCGACTGGCATGCCCCGGAGCGTGACTGGGAAATTCAGGCGACGCCCTATTACACCTATGTCACCGATTACGTCGATGCCATCAAGACGGCGGTCTGGCTTCCCGACGCCTTCAATGTCCTGCAATATGCCAACCAGAAGGCACAACTCTACGGCATCGATATCTCCGGCAAGATGCCACTTTTTAAGAATGACTTTGGCCGGTTTGGCCTCAAGGGCCTCCTGAACTATACCAAGGGCGAGAACCTGGATACGAATGACGGCCTTTACAACATCATGCCGCTCAATGTGGCCCTATCGCTGACCCAGCAACTGGGCGGTTGGGATAATGGCATCGAGGTGGTCATGGTCGATGCCAAGGATGACCTGTCCGAGGTCCGTAACGAGATCGAAACCCCGGGCTACACCCTCTTCAATCTGCGGGGCAGTTATTCCTGGACCAAGGTCAGACTCGACTTTGGCATCGAAAACCTGCTCGACCGTTTCTATTCCCTGCCGCTGGGCGGCGCCTATCTGGGGCAGGGTAAAACCATGGAGATCAACCCCACCGACGGCACCATGGCCTGGGGCACCGCGGTTCCCGGCATGGGGCGGTCCTTCTATGTCGGGCTGAATCTCAAATTCTGATCAGGGTCCAGGTCGCCCCCTCAGGAGGGAGTTGGTCGCGGGTCCTGGGGGCGGCGTTTGGCCAGTTTTCGCTGCAGGGTGCGGCGATGCATGCCGAGGGCATGCGCAGTGGCAGTGACGTTGCCGCCATGTTCCTCCCAGGTGCGCTGGATGTATTCCCACTCCAGGTGGCGCACGGTCAAACGTTGTTCATGGACGATTCCCCCGGTATCCACGTCCTCCTCGATCAGGGCGCGGATAATGTCCGCCATGTCGACGGGCTTGGCCAGATATTGGACGGCCCCCAGCTTCATGGCGCTGACCACGGTGGGAATGCTGGCATAACCGGTGAGGATGAGGATGCGGGCCTCGGGCGAAAGGGTCAGCAGGGGCTGGATGAGGTTGAGGCCGGATTGTCCGGCCAGATTAAGGTCGAGGATGACGTAGTCGGGAGGCTGTTCCTGGCAGCAAGTCAGGGCTTCCCCGGGCGTGGCAACGGCGGTGACCTGAAAACCCCGACGGGCGAGGGACCGGGCTAGTACGGTTCGATAGGGGTCGTCGTCATCGACCAGGAGCAGGTGTCTGGCTTCAGCCGGCATCAGAGGTCTCCCTCATCGCGACCAGGGGCAGGCACAACTGGGCGGTGGCCCCGCCGGTTGCTGACGGGAGGAAGCTCAGGCTGCCGCCCCGACGCTCGACGGCGACCCGCCCCAGGAGGAGACCCACGCCCATACCCTGGGTCGAGATGAGGGGTTGGCGCTGCTTGATGGCCTCCAGGGTCGCCGGAGGGATGCCGGTGCCGTTATCCGCCACCCGCATTTCGAGGGTGCCCGCCCTGGCCAGGGCCCTGACCTGGATCAGGTTGGCCTGGGCCTGGAGGGCGTTGTCGAGCAGGTTGGCCAGGGCGCGCTCGATGGCCAGGTCCGCGGGCAGACCGAAGCGGTCCAGTTCCGGGCTGATGTCCAGGCGCAGTTCCGCCCGGGGATGCTGGCTTTGCCAGGCGAAGAGCAGACGCTGTACCCATGCCCGGGCCGGGAAATAGGGCGGCTCGCCCCCGCTGGCGTGGCCCGCCCGCGCCGCCAGTTGGCTCAGGATCTTCTTACAGCGCTGGATCGGCGCCTTCATGGCCTGGACATCGGGGGCCAGCGCGGCGGCCAAGCGGCTGTCGTCCAGAAGATCGTCAACCAGGATGTTGAGGGTGGCCAGGGGCGTGCTCAGTTCATGCGCCGCCCCGGCGGCCTGACTGCCCAGGGAAATCAGCCAGTCGTCGCGAATGGCGCGCTCGCGGGCGGCGGCGAGTTCCTGGTCACGGCTGCGAATGCTTGCGGTGAGTTGCAGGATGAACCAGACGACCATGACCGCCGACAGGGTGAAGACCAGCCACATGCCAACGAGGTGCAGGGTGCCGGCCATCTGGTAGTCGGCGATGTACAAGGGGACGTAAAAATTCCAGAGAAAGGAATAGATCAGGATGGCGGCCAGGGCGAAAAACCAGGCCTGGCGCTGGCCGAGGACTAGGGCGCCGATGGCGACCAGGGGCAGAAAGATGGAAATCAGCGGGTTGGTCGCCCCGCCGGAGATAAAGATGTAGGCGCTCCAGGCCAGGAGATCGAAGGTCAACTGCACCAAGGGCGAGAAGAACAGCGGAACATCCATGGCCGCGCCCAGGAACCTGGCGGCCAGCATGAAAACCAGGTTGATGGCGGCGATGGCCCCGGTAAACACCAGCAGGCGGCCCATGAGTGCGGAGGGGCCAAGGATGTAGGGACTGACCAGGGCCGCCAAGGCCATGGCCATGACCGACAACCAGCGCAATTGCAGCAGAGAGGCCTGGATGATGCGGGTCAGGGAGTCGATCATTGGCGGTGCGGGCGCTCGGCGGGCAGTGACGGCGGGGAGATTGTAGCATTGCGCCCGGACGCCGGGAGCCCGCTGGGCCTGGTCCGCGCCGGCACTCCACCATCAATCATTGGGGGCAGTTACCTTGGAGTTGTTAAAGACCTACCTGGATGCCGGCTTGCTGGGGCTGCTCGGCTTTATGAGCTTTCTCACCCTGGCCTTCACCGTCGAGCGCTATCTCTTTTTTGCGCGGGTGGAATTGGGGTCTTTCCGCCGGGTGGAAGATCTGGAGATCGCCCTGACTCGCCATCTCACGGTGATCGCCACCGTCGGTGCCAATGCCCCCTATGTGGGGCTGCTTGGCACCGTCCTCGGCATCCTCATCACCTTCCATGACATGGGCCAGGGGGGCGCTATCGACACCTCGACCATCATGGTCGGGCTGGCCCTGGCGCTCAAGGCCACGGCCTTGGGCCTGCTGGTCGCCATGCCCTCCATCGTCTTCTACAACGCCCTGCTGCGGCGCGTTGACGTGCTCAAGGCCCGCTGGGGCCACCGGGCGAGCACCTGAGGTCCGACCATGAAGCGCATGGATCAAATCAATGTCATTCCCTTCATCGACGTCATGCTGGTGTTGTTGGCCATCGTGCTTACCACCGCGACCTTCCTGATCGAGGGGCGCTTGCCGATCCGCCTGCCGGCGGCGGAGACCCAGACCGCGCCCCTGGATGTCACGCCCGTCGAGATTGCCATTGCCGCCGACGGCCAGATATTCTGGAGTAACGAGATGGTGGGGGCGGGACCGGCGGCGCTCGTCGGCCTGGAGCCCAGATTCGACCAACTGGCCCCGGGGACTCCCGTCGTGCTGCGGGTCGATGCCCAGGCCCGCTTCGAGGCCTTCATCGGGGTCGTCGATCGCCTCAAGGCCCGGGGGATCGAACGGGTAAGCATCTTGACCCGCCGCTTGTAATGTCGTCCCTCTTCTGCCGCTCCTGCATCGGGCTGGGCCTCCTGGTCTCGGCCCTGGTGCATGGGCTTGCCCTGGCCCTGGTGCTGACTCTGGGGCCGCCCGTCCCGGTGTCTGGCGCGGAGGAGGTGACGGAACTGGATCTGGCCCTGTTCGCCGCGCCAGTGGCGAATGAGCCCCTGGCCTCTCTCGCGGAGCCTGCGTCGCCACCCGAGCCCGAGCCAGAAGCCGAGCCAGCGCCAGAGCCCGAGCCAGTCGTCGCCGCCCAGGAAGTCGTGCCACCCGAGGCGGCCATCCCTTCTCCGGTCGAGAAACCCAAGCCAAAGCCAAAATTGCAGCCAAAACCGGAAAGGAAACCCGAACCACGCCAGAAAACCGTGCGCCCGGCCGCCCCGGTGCCACAGGCGGCCAAGGCCAGACCCGATGCTCCTGCGGGGTCGTCCGTGGTCGCGAGTGAACAGGACTCCTCCAGCGGTCGGGCGCAGGCGGAAGGCGCCTACCTGGCCGAGTTGCAGCGGGCGATCAAACGGCAACAGCGCTACCCGGAGGCGGCGCGTGATCGCGGGGCCGCTGGTACCGCCACCCTGACCTTCGTCCTCCAGGCGGATGGCCGCATCGACCGGGTGCAAGTGGCCAAGTCCGCCGGGGATAGCGAGCTGGATCAGGCCGCTGTTCAGGCCATCAATCGGTTAGGGCGTTTCAAGCCCATCCCCTCGGTGATAGGTCGCGGTAGCTGGACCCTCAGGATTCCCATCCGGTTCGATTTGCGTTAGTCAATCCCGAACTCCGCCACGCCGTACGCCTTGCTTTGGTATCGCCAGCCCCGGGGGTTCCCCGAGGCCCTATCCTTGAGGGCCTCCGCCGGTTGGCCGGAGATCAAGACCCCGTCTTGTCCAGTAGCGCCCGCACGGCATCCCCGATGTCGTCGGCGTAAAGGTCGCGGAAGAAATGATCGGCGCCGTCGAGGACGATCAACTGGACGCGCTGGCCATCGGCCAAGGGTTGCACCTTCTCAACCAGTCCCTCGCCCACCTTGTCCTCGCTGCCGGCGATGACCAGCACCGGGGCCTTGATCTCGGGAATCAGGCGGGGCGTGTCCATGCGCGGGTCCGGGGCATAGTAAGAGAGCAGGGCCGCGGCGGTCGCGGAGGTGTCCGGGCAATAGATGAAATCCAGGTGCTCCAGCAGGACGCTGCCCCGGCCTTCGCCCTCAAGCTGGCGGGCCTGCTCGAGCCGGGGGGCCAGCTCCTTACCGTAACGCTGGCGATAGTCCTTCTCCGAGTCGCCTCGTTCCAGGTCTGGGGCTATCAGGATCACGGCGCTGATGGGTGCCTCGGGGTGCTCCGCCGCGAACCGGGCGGACTGATTGCCACCGCGCGAATGCCCCAGGAGCGCGACCTTGGCGGTGCCCTGGCCCTGGAGCCAGCCCAGCCAGGCGCCGATCTCCGCGACCGCGTCCGTATGTTGGTGGCTATGGGGTGTGCCGCATTCGTACATGCCGCGGCGATTGTCGAGCCCCAGGCTCAGGGTCATGGACAGGGAGCTGATGCCCCGGTCCTTGAGGGCTGACTGCAGGCCTTGCAGGGTCTCCATGCCGCCATGGGCCAGGGTGCCGTGAGTCATGAGGACGACGGGGCCCTGGGGCCAGTTCGCGCCGGTGGTTTCCAGGTTGGCGTTCAGGGTCAGCCCCTGGTGCTCCAGGGTGACCTCTTCGCCCTGGGCCGGCGTTAGCGAGAGGGCCAGGAGCAGCGCCAGTCCGGTGGTGGGGAGTAAGGGTTTCATGGGGCGTTCTCCGTGGATCGATGGGTTGCCGGCGCCCAAGGTGGCCCCGGTGAGGTGGTATGTTCAAGCCCGTGGCTGGCCCGGGCCCAGACGCGCCTTGATCGCCTCGACGTGCGCTAGCCTGCGGGCGCGGGCGGGCCAGTAGGCGGGGCGGAAGGGCCAACGCCGTCAACCAGGCGGGACCTCCTGCGCGCGCTGGAGCGGTGCCCACGGGGGCGTGGCCCGGGAGGGGCACGTACGACGGTAACGCTGCAGGGCGCCTCGGCGACCACGCGGCTTGACACGCTGCCCAGGAAGCGGCGCAGGGTCGAGCTGCCACGCGCGCCCATCAGAATGTGGTCGACATGGCTGAGTCGGGCATGATCGACAATGCAGGCGGCGGCGTCGCTCCCGGTCAGGACGTGGAAGCGGATGCGCTCCTGGGGCAGGTCGAGGGGGCGCGCCCAATGGTGCAAGGCGACGAGTCGCGCGGTGTGGAAGGCGCGTGACAGCTCCCCACTCTCCTCCTGTTCGGTGACCAGGGAGGGCTCCAGGACGCCCACGCAGGTCACGCGCCCGTGCGGGTCCGAGGCGATCAGGCGTCGCAGGGCAAGGCGCAGGGCCTCGGCCAGGGCCTCGTCGTGGGCATCGGTATCGATGGCGACCAGGACCTGGGGCGCCCGCGCCAACTGGTGCTGGGGCCTCACGGGCTGGGCGGGGTCCAGCCGGCGTTCCGCCCACCAGCGTTGCAGGGCCAGCCACAGGCCAGCCCGGCGCCGCTGCTGGCCGTGCTCGCCGATGACGATCTGCTCCGGATGGGCCAGATCGGCGGCCAGTTGTGCGGCGGAGGCGTAGCGGCGCTCGGGACGGACCGCCAGACAGCCCAGGATGATCTCTTGCAGCCACTCCGGCACCTGCGGGTTGATCGCCCGCGGTGGCGGTGGGTCGAACCAACGCCGCCGGTGGAGGCCCCAGGTGCTGGCCGCCGTGCCAAACGGGTAGCGACCGGTCGCCAGACGATAGAGGATGGCGCCGGCGGCGTAGAGATCGCTGCGCGGGTCCCCGCGCAGGCCCAGCACCTGCTCCGGGGCGATCACGGCGGGGGTGCCCAGGGGCCCGTTGCTCTCCGCCGCCGCCAGGTCGGGGAGGTCGCCATGGCAGGCCAGGCCGAAGTCGATCAGGGCTGCCTGGCCCTCGGGACGCAGGATGACATGGGCGGGAGTGAGGTCCTGATGGACCACATTCTGCCGGTGCAGGGCATGCAGGGCGTCCGCCAGCAGGATGCCGAGCCGGGCAACCTCGGCGCTCGGCAAGGGTGCCGCTGCCGCCAGCCCCTCCAGCGACTCCCCGGCGATGTGCTCGATCACCAGCCAGGGACCCTGATCATCCTCCCCTTGGGCGGGGCACAGGGGGACATGGGGGCCGGCGATGCGGCCGAGCACCATCTGTTCGGTCTCGAAACCGGCGTAGCAGGCCGGGTGGCTGCCGAACTCCAGCTTGGGACGCTTGAGCAGCCAGCGCCGGCCGTCCGGGGATACCAACTCCTGCAGTTCGGCCATGGCCCCGGCGCTGAAGGGTCCGATGACCCGATAATCGGCGATGCGGGTCATGGCGATCATCGGGATTCAGCGACCTTGCCCCAGACGGGCGGCGAGTTCTTCCGGCAGTCCGGCGGCGCGGATCTTGGCGGCGGCGCTCATCCAGTCATAGGGCACCCGTTCGAAACTCAACAGGTTGCGTTTACTGTCGAACAGCAGATAGGCCGCCGCCGGATTGCCATCCCGCGGCTGGCCCACCGACCCGGCCAAGGCGAGCCAGCGCCGCCCGGTGGTGAGAGGGATCGCGCTGCCGGTCTGGGGCGCGAAGGCCGCCACTCCGTCCCGCGTCGTGTGGAACAGCAGCGGGTGATGTACATGGCCGGCGCAGACCAGGCGCGCCTGGGTGGCCGCCAGACAGCGCGCCGCCGCCCGCTCGTCGGCGATGTATTCCCACTCCGCCGGCCGATAGGCGCTGGCGTGCACGAACAGCATGCCATCACGTTCGATGGCATGGGGCAGGCCGGTCAGGAACTCCCGCTCCTCCGGGGACAATCGCTGGCGCGTCCAGATCGCGGCCTCGCGGGCCGCCGGGTGCATGTCGGCACAGAGTCCCGCCAATGCGGCCTCGTCGTGATTGCCGCGCACGACGATGGCGCCGTCCTCGGCATGGCGGCGCACGACCTCCAGGCAGGCGTGGGGATCGGCGCCATAGCCCACCAGGTCGCCCAGAAAGGCATAGGCCTTAGCCCCCAGGCGCTCGGCGTCGGCCAGGCAGGCGGTCAGGGCCTCGTAATTGGCGTGGATGTCGGCCAGGATGGCGAGTTTCATGATGCCTAACCTAGCACGAGGACCAGGCCGAGGAAAACGAGGAACTCGATGAGACTGACCCAGACGATCAGTCGGACGATGCGCCGCTGGCGTGGCGGCAGGCCCGGTAGCAGGCGCTCGTGCCA
>JBATOB010000307.1:0-8183 GCA_049290655.1 Chromatiaceae bacterium
GGACGTCGTAGCGCATTTGATAACCGCCGTTGTAGCGGACATTCTCGGCATCGACGAAGACGCCAATTCGCATAGGTGCATTCAAAATTATCATCTCCTGAAACAAAAACGACGGGGAGGCGCTGGCATCCCCGTCGTTCGCGCTAGACTAAACGATACTTCCCTGGTTAATCAGGGCCCCGTGCATTCCCTGTCACATCCGATCAGCCGGGGCCATTGGCTCCCCAAAGGTGCCCAGGCAGTGAACCGCCCGGGCCTGATCTCACGGTTACTGGTTGGCCCGGTTCGCGATCAATTCGTTGACCACGGTCGGATCGGCCAGGGTGGAGGTGTCGCCCAGGCTGTCGATTTCGTTGGCGGCAATCTTGCGCAGGATACGGCGCATGATCTTGCCGGAGCGGGTCTTGGGCAGGCCTGGGGCCCACTGGATGAGATCAACGATGGCGATGGGGCCGATCTCGCCACGCACCATGGCCACCAGTTCCTTTTTCAGGGCGTCGGTCGGCTCGATGCCGGCCATGGGGGTCACGTAGGCGTAGATGCCCTGACCCTTGATGTCGTGCGGGTAGCCGACCACCGCCGCCTCGGCCACATGGGGGTGCAGCACCAGCGCGGACTCGATCTCGGCGGTACCCAGGCGGTGTCCGGAGACGTTGAGCACGTCATCGATGCGACCCGTGATCCAGTAATAGCCATCCTCGTCGCGGCGGGCGCCGTCACCGGTGAAGTACTTACCGGGGTACTGCCGGAAGTAGGTGTCGATGTAGCGCTGGTGATCGCCATAGACGGTACGCATCTGCGCCGGCCAGGGCTGGGTGATGACCAGGGCGCCCTCGCCCGCGCCCAGGATGGGGGTGCCTTCCGCCGGGTCCACCAAGGCCGGGACCACGCCAAAGAAGGGGCGGGTGGCCGAACCGGGCTTGAGAGGGGTGGCACCGGGCAGGGGGGTGATCAGATGGCCACCGGTCTCGGTCTGCCACCAGGTATCGACGATGGGACAGCGGGCGTCGCCGACCACGCGGTAGTACCACTCCCAGGCCTCGGGGTTGATGGGCTCGCCGACGGAGCCCAGGATGCGCAGGCTCTGGCGCGAGGTCGACTTCACCGGCTCCTCGCCAGCGCGCATCAGGGAACGAATGGCGGTGGGGGCGGTGTAGAAGATGTTGACCTGGTGCTTGTCAACTACCTGCCAGAAGCGCGACATGTCCGGGTAGTTCGGGATGCCCTCGAACATCAGGGAGGTGGCGCCGTTGGCGAGGGGGCCGTATACGATATAGGTGTGGCCCGTGACCCAGCCGACGTCGGCGGTGCACCAGTAGATCTCGCCTTCCTGGTAATCGAAGGTGTACTTGTGGGTCATGGCGGCGAAAACCAGATAGCCGCCCGTGGTGTGCAGGGCGCCCTTGGGCTTGCCGGTGGAGCCGGAGGTGTAGAGGATGAAGAGCGGGTCTTCCGCGTCCATCGCCTCGGGCTCGCACACGGCGTCGGCGGTGGCCATGGCCTCGTGGTACCAGAGGTCGCGGCCCTCGGTCCAGGCCACCTTGCCGCCGGTGCGCTGGACCACCAGCACGGTGCCGACGTTCGGGCACTCGTTGAGGGCGGTGTCGGCATTCTTCTTCAGGGGCACGTTGCGGCCACCGCGCACGCTCTCGTCGGCGGTGATGAGCACGCGGCAGTCGGAGTCGAGGATGCGGTCGCGCAGGCTGTCCGGGGAGAAGCCGCCAAAGACGATCGAGTGGACGGCCCCGACACGGGTACAGGCCAGCATGGCCACCGCCGCCTCGGGGATCATGGGCAGATAAATGCAGACCCGGTCACCCTTCTTGACGCCCTTGGACTTGAGGACATTGGCGAGCTTGCAGACTTCGGTGTGCATCTCGCGGTAGGTGAGCTTCTTATCCTCCGCGGGATTGTCGGCTTCCCAGATGATGGCGACCTGATCTCCGCGCGTAGCCAGATGCCGATCCAGGCAGTTGTAGGAAACATTGAGCTGGCCGCCCTCGAACCACTTGATGTAGAGATTCTCGGGGTCGAAGCTGTAGTCCATCACCGTGTCGAACTTTTTGCTCCAGGTGACGAATTTCTCCGCCTGCTCGGCCCAGAAGCCATTCGGGTCATCGACCGAGCGCTGATACATGGCCGCGTATTGCTCGGCGTTGATATGGGCCTTGGCGGCGATGGCAGCGGGAATTTCGTAAGTCTTGATTTCCGACATGGGAACCAATCTCCTGTTCTGAGGTGGTGAATTAATATCCGCCGGCTTTGGAAGGGGCCGGATATAAAGAGCGTGTCTTCGGTTATCGATCAGTCCGGGAGGGTCTGGTGACCGATATTCCTGACGCGACGAGCGCGCATTTTTGTTGATATAGCGCCGCGGCGGGGTTAAGGCCGCTTTCGTGATCCTCGTCACCCCCGACGCCACGGGGCTAGGCGGTTGTTATGGGGGCTGTCCTCCTCGCGTCCTAAGCCGGGGCGATGTCAACACCGCTCCCGAAACGGAAGGATGCCCAAGTCTAAACGCTTGTCGCGGCCTTCGCTAGCACTTCGCCTCGCCGAGGCCGCCCGGGCCCTCAGGCGAGGAACTCCCGCAAGGCAAAGCCCTTGCCACTGTCACGTTGGGCGGCCTGGGCGAGGAAGAGTTCGCCCGCCGCCAGGGCATCGCTAAGGGCGTTGTGGGCGCCGTAGCGGGGCAGGTTATAGCGGGCTCCCAAGGCGTGGAGACGTAGATCGGAGCCTTTGAAGGGCGTCTGGCGCTGATGGAAGTTGCGCAAGGCCACGGCTTGCGTGTCAACGATGGGCACAACCAGGTGTCCGCCCAGGTAACGCTTGCAGGCCAGGTCAATGAAGGTCTCCTCGATAAAGGAATGATGGGCGATCATGACCTTGCCGGTCAGTTCCTGGAGAAATTCGGCCAGCACCTTTGCGAGGGGCTCGCCTGTGGCCGCCTCGTCATCCAGGATCTGGTGGATGATGGCGCTGGCCTCGGGGATGGCGCGATCGGTGAGTACCAAGCGGTGGCGCGCGGTGGCCAGATCGATGCAGTTGCCGTGGAGGGTCACATAGCCAAAGCTGAGGATGCTGTCTTGTTTAGGATTCAGCCCCGTGGTCTCCAGATCCACGGCCAGGTAATCCACCTGGCGATAGTCCATCCTCGGGTCGGGAAAGGGCCTCGCCAGATAGTCGCGCAAGGGCCCCGCCGGCAACTTGCGTAGGTGCCAGCGGCGGCGAAAGTCCGGGGTCAGGGGCCAGGTCATCGTCAAGCGTCAGCCAAAACGCCCAGCCTGATAACGCTGCTCGAGGACGTCCTGCATGGTATTGATCAGGGAGAAGGCATCCTTGAGGTGCCCTCTCTCCAGGCCCGACAGGGAGTCCGGGGCCAGGAAATTGTCCGCCTTTTGTCCTTGGCGCAACTGCTCGGCCTGGTGGCGCAGGCGGAGGGCGCCGATCAACTCCAGCGCATCGATGAGATTGGCCGCCCCCTCTTGACTCACAACCTGGGTTTTGGCGGCCTGTTCCAGGCGCTCGGTGGTGTTGACGGCTGGCTGGCCAGTAGTCAAGGCATAGACGCGGGCCATGTCGATGATGGGCACCGTGCCGCGATGCTTAAGGTCCAGGGTTTTGTCGTGGTTGCCACCACTGACGAGGACGAAATTGCGGAAAAACCCCAGGGGTGGCCGATGCTTGAGGGCATTGGCCACCATGTAGGCGATGAAGATGCGGTTGGCGCGGCAGAGGTCGAGGACGTGTTCGCGGAGTTCCTCGACCATGCCCTCCGGGTCGTGAATCGCCCGCAGGTCGAAGAAGATGCTGGAATGCATCAGCGCCAGGGGCTCTGGCCGCTCGATCCAGGAATTGAAATACTTGCGCCACATGCGCAAGGGCTGGCGCCACTTGGGATTGGAGGCCATGACGTTGCCCGGGCAGTAGACATAGCCACAGGCGTTGAGGCCATCATTGACGATGCGGGCCAGGGCGGCGAAGTAGGCGTCGTCCTCCGGCTTCATGTGGTCGGCGATGAGCAGGGCATTGTCCTGGTCGGAATGGGACGATTGCTCG
Source organism: Chromatiaceae bacterium (assembly GCA_049290655.1). Taxonomy (GTDB): domain Bacteria; phylum Pseudomonadota; class Gammaproteobacteria; order Chromatiales; family Chromatiaceae; genus M0108. The sequence goes on from JBATOB010000307.1 coordinate 4,057, forward strand.
CGCCTGGCCTGAGACCCCGCGGCCATCCAGGCGTAGGGCACGGGCGGGGGCCCCAGTTCTTGCTCCGCCATCTCCACCAGTCGCGTGGTGATGGCGTCGGTGACGGCGCTCACGGCCTGCCCCACCTGATCCGTCGTCGCGCCACTCCTCACGAGATGCACCTGCAGGTTCGCCACCTTCGCGCTGAGGGCGACCAGGGCATCCAGGTCCTTGGCCTTGCGGATGTCGCCGACCAAGTACACCGAGTTGGCGCTCTGGAAGCGGACCAGATCGGAGGTGGAGAGCATGCCAATGACCCGGCCGTCCTCCAGCACCGGCAGATGATGGACATTCAGCCGGGTCATGGTGATCAGGGCGTGAAAGGCCAGGGTGCCGCTGGTGATGGTATGGAGATGGGTGGTCATGATGCGGGTGACCGGCTCCTCGAAGGAGAGGCCCGCCGCGATACAACGGGTGCGCAGGTCGCGGTCCGTGATGATGCCCGCCAAGCGCTCCCCGTCCATGACGAAAATGGAGGCGACGCGGTTCTCGCTCATGGCGGTGGCGGCCGCGCGGATGCTGGCCTCGAGCGGGACGCTGGTGACCTTGCGACCGGCGACGAAGTCGCGGATGTTGACCGTCATCAGGTTGCCGCCGCTCGTGGCCGGCTCCAATTGCAATAGGTCTAGGGCCTTGCGTAGCCGCTCGCGCTGGGAGTGATCGAAGAAGGTGGCGAAATCCGGGTAATTCTCGCGCAGCTTAGCGAGGTCGGCGCAGGTCAGGAGGTAGCAGAGGGTATCCTCGGCGGTCGAACCCGAGAGTGTCAGCGTCACGTCAACCTTCAGGCAGTCCATGGTGCAGAGATCACCCTCGGCGAGCTTGCTCAGCAGGTCACCACTGGGGTTGCGTAACTCCACCGCGCCCCGACGGAGGATGTAAAGGTAGGCTTGATCCGCGTCCTTGGGTGGGAATTCCAGTCCCCGCCGAAAATAGCGCACCGATAGCTTTTTAGGCAGGCGGTCCAGTGCCGCCGCCGGCAGCAGGTCGAAGGGGTGGTGGCAGGCCAGGAAATCGCGGATTTCGAGTAGTTCCACGTCCATCGCAGGGGTTCCTTAGGTTGGCGGAAACGGCAACCATACACGAACCAACCGAACTCGCGCCTTGCCCTCGCTCAACGAATCAGTGTTTGCGTGCCGGCCGACGGGGGGCCAGGGCCGTGGCACCCGACGAAGGGGGCAGGGAGTGCGCCGGCGCGAATGGGCTCGCGCGCGGCGCCTCTTGGCCCATGGGCCGGTTTAGATTTTTCGGCCCGAGGGGACCGCCGGGCGGATGAGGGGTTTCTTGGGGGCGGCGGGTCGGGCGGGGGCCTGACTGGGATGCGGGCTGGAGGACGCTCTACCGAGGGATATACCCTGGGCGGCGGTGTCAGCGGCTGATGCCGCGGCTGTCATAGTGACATCGCCTCCTCCCTCGGCCAGGGTCTTGGCACGTTCCAGGGCCTTGCGGGCCTTGTCTTCCGCCGCGTTCAGACGCTCCTGGGCTTGCCGGGCCTCATCTAGGGCCCGTGCCGCCTCGCTTTGCTCTTGGGCGCTGGCCTGGGCCAGTGCCTGGGCGGTGCGCGCCTGGGCCTCGGCGGTCTTGGCCTGAGCACGGGCCGTCTCCGCCTGGGCGGCCGCGGTCTCGGCCTGGGCCTGGGCCTCCAGCTCTAACTGGGCTTGAGCATCGGCGATCTTCCTGGCCGCCTGGGCCAGGATCTCCTGGCGTGCCCGCTCGCACTCCACCGCCGCCGCCTTGCGCACGGCATCGACCTCGGCCCGGGTCTCGGCCTTCATGCGCTCGACCAGGCCCTGGGCCTCGCGGCGCGCCGCCTCCGCCTGTTCCCTGGCCTCGGTGGCCTGCTTGAGGGCATTCTGGACCTCCGCATGGGCCTGGGCGGATTTGGCGTGAGCCTCGGCCTGGAGCTGGGCGGCCTGGGCCTCGGCCTTGGCGGCATGGGCACGGGCGGTGGCTGTCTCCGCCTGGGCCTCGGCTTGGGCGCGGGCCACCTTCTCCTGGGCTAGGGCGACCTCGACTTGGACCTTGGCGGCCTCGGTCAGCTCCCTGGCCAAGGCTCCCAATTGCTTGGTGGACATTTCTTTAGCGGACATAGGGGTCTCCTCGTTAGCAGACATTGGGGGCTCATCGACGTTGGACATAGGGGGTCTCCTCTTTGATCGTAGTCATAGGGGTCTCCTCGTTAGGGGCACTTATGAGTTAATCGCCCAGGGGCGATTAACTGGCCTCATCCGGCTGGCAACCCAGGTTGCCTCGCCAAGCATTTTTGTAGATGTTAAGGGATTGTGACGCTGGAGGGATAAAAATCACGCCCAGGGCACGGCCAGTTCGGGAGTTTGCCCTAGGTTTGGCCAACGGGCAGCGTCTCGTCGCGCGGCCCAGTGATCCGGCCAGGTCGTGGACCCTATTCCCTCGAACCCCGCCTGTAGCCACCATCAGGAGAGGCTGTTGAAGACTTCAACCAGCAGGATGACGCCGCCTTGGGAGCAACGAAATCAGATTCGGAGCGGCGTGGAGGGAAGGGAGGGAAGGCTGAGATTGGCCCAACGGTTAGGCGGGAAGGTTCTTGAGGTGGCGCGTGAGACGGATTTCGAGTCCCGCCGTCCATGCCATGCCAACGAGCTTATGTCATTGTATTTTCTCAATGGCGCCCGTGTCAACATCTAGACTTGGCCCGGAAAATGCCGCGTCGCCGGCTGCCCGTTCCAAGGCTCGGTCCTGTCCCGCGCCTCCGGCTACCCGTTCCAAGGCTTGGTCCTATCCTTGCTGGAACCTTCCTGCGATGGTATGGTCATCTTGGACCCGACCGTTATGCGGTTGGATTTCCCACCACAATAATGTGAGGAGTCATCATGTCGATCCATGCAACGAAAGCATTGCAGGCGTACTGGAAGGAAAACCTGGTCATCATCTCGGTTCTCCTGAGCATCTGGTTCGCCGTGTCCTACGTTTGCGGCATCCTGCTCGCCAATCAACTCGACGCGTACCGTATCGCCGGTTTCCCCCTCGGGTTCTGGTTCGCCAACCAGGGCTCGCTGGTGACCTTTGTTGTCCTGATCTGGGTCTATGTCTGGCTCATGGACAGACTGGACATCAAGTATGGCGTGCAGCAAGACTGACGCCGGTCTTGCTGATCACAACAACGATTTTCCTGAATTGATGAGGGGACTGCACCATGAATATTCTTCAGTGGACCTGGATCATTACGGGCGCCAGTTTCGCCCTATATATCTACATCGCCTACTGGGCGAGGGCGAAAACCACCGGCGATTTCTATGTTGCCGAGAAGCAGGTGCCTCCCCTGCTGAACGGCATGGCCACCGGCGCGGACTGGATGTCGGCGGCGTCGTTCATCTCCATGGCGGGACTGATTTCCTTCCTGGGACGCGACGGGTCCTATTACCTGATGGGATGGACCGGAGGCTACGTGCTGCTGGCCTTGCTGTTCGCCCCCTACCTGCGCAAGTACGGTAAGTATACGATCCCCCAGTTCATCGGCGACCGTTACTACTCCCAAGCCGCTCGCCTCATCGCGCTGCTCTGCGCCATCTTCGTCTCCTTCACCTACGTGGCGGGCCAGATGCGTGGCGTCGGCGTGGTCTTCTCGCGCTTCATGGAAGTCGAAATCAACACCGGCGTGATCATCGGCATGGCGCTGGTCTTCTTCTACGCCACCCTCGGCGGGATGAAGGGGATTACCTATACCCAGGTCGCGCAATACGTTGTGTTGATCACCGCCTACCTGATACCGGCCATCTTCATCTCCATGCATTTCACCGGCAACCCGGTTCCGCAGTTGGGCTACGGCTCACCGATCACCGCCGACGGCGCGGCGCTGCTCAACGACCCCAGTACCCAGGGAAAATACCTGCTGGACGTATTGGACGGTCTGAGCAAGGATCTCGGTTTTGCGGCGTACACCAGTGGTCAGCGTCCCTTGATCGACGTCTTCTTCATCACCTTCTCGCTGATGATCGGCACCGCCGGTCTCCCGCACATCCTGATCCGCTTCTTTACCGTGCCCAAGATCCGTGACGCACGCTCTTCCGCCGGCTGGGCGCTGATCTTCATCGCCCTGCTGTACACCACCGCTC
>JBATOB010000308.1:0-12650 GCA_049290655.1 Chromatiaceae bacterium
CCCAACGCCCGGGGCTGGCGGCGGTGCCTGGAGCGGTTCTCCGGCATCCTCACGCCAGAGCTGGTTCTCGGGCAGGCCTTCGGGGCGCCCTCAGCGGGGGACCAACACTTAACGCAGACATAGCCTACAAAAAAGCCCGCCGGGTCGCCCCGGCGGGCCATGGCGCGGTCCGTCGCTGGGCCGGACCGATCAGGCGGCGACGGCCTTGGCGGTTTCGGCGTATTCCTCGATCTGGTCGAAGTTCATGTAGCGGTACACGCTGGCGGCGTCCTGGTTGATGATGCCCATCTCGGCCTGGTACTCGGCCACCGTTGGCAGCTTGCCCAGCTTGGAGGCGATGGCCGCCAACTCGGCCGAGGCCAGATAGACGTTAGTGTTCTTGCCGAGGCGGTTGGGGAAGTTGCGGGTGCTGGTGCTGACCACCGTGGCCCCTTCGCGTACCTGGGCCTGGTTGCCCATGCACAGGCTACAGCCGGGCATCTCGGTGCGGGCGCCGGCGACGCCAAAGGTGTTGTAGTGGCCTTCCTTGATCAGTTCGCTCTGGTCCATCTTGGTGGGTGGCGCCACCCACAGCTTGACGGGGATGTCACGCTGGCCGCCCAACAGCTTGGCGGCGGCCCGGAAGTGGCCGATGTTGGTCATGCAGGAGCCGATGAAGGCCTCGTCGATCTTGGTGCCCGCGACCTTGCTGAGGAATTTGGCGTCGTCCGGGTCGTTGGGGCAGCAGAGGATGGGCTCCTTGATGTCGGCCAGGTCGATCTCGATGACGGCGGCGTATTCGGCATCCGGGTCGGCTTCGAGCAGTTGCGGGTTGGCCAGCCAGGCCTCGACGGCCTCGATGCGGCGCTCCAGGGTGCGCCGGTCCTGGTAGCCGTTGGCGATCATGGTCTTCATCAGCACGATGTTGCTGGTCAGGTACTCGATGATGGGTTCCTTGTTCAGCCTGATGGTGCAGCCGGCGGCGGAGCGCTCGGCGCTGGCGTCGGAGAGCTCGAAGGCCTGTTCCACCTTGAGATTGGGCAGGCCCTCGATCTCCAGGACGCGGCCGGAGAAGGCGTTGACCTTGCCGGCCTTGGCGACCGTCAGCAGACCGGCCTTGATGGCGTAGAGGGGTATGGCGTGGACCAGGTCGCGCAAGGTGACGCCGGGCTGCATCTCACCCTTGAAGCGCACCAGGACGGACTCGGGCATGTCCAGGGGCATGACGCCGGTGGCGGCGGCGAAGGCGACTAGGCCGGAGCCGGCGGGGAAGCTGATGCCGATGGGGAAGCGGGTGTGGCTGTCGCCGCCGGTGCCGACGGTGTCGGGCAGGAGCAGGCGGTTGAGCCAGCTATGGATGACGCCGTCGCCGGGGCGCAGGGAGATGCCGCCGCGGGTGCTGATGAAGGTCGGCAGCTCGCGGTGGGTCTTGACGTCCACCGGCTTGGGATAGGCGGCGGTGTGGCAGAAGGACTGCATCACCAGGTCGGCGGAAAAGCCCAGGCAGGCAAGGTCCTTGAGCTCATCGCGAGTCATGGGGCCCGTGGTGTCCTGGCTGCCGACGGTGGTCATGCGCGGCTCGCAGTAGGTGCCGGGACGGATGCCCTGACCCTCGGGCAGGCAGCAGGCCCGGCCGACCATCTTCTGCGCCACCGTGAAGCCCTTGCCGGTGTCCACCGGGGGCTTGGGCAGGCGGAAGCTGGTGGAGGCGGGCAGGCCCAGGAAGTCGCGCGCCCGGGCGGTGAGGCCGCGGCCGATGATGAGGTTGATGCGGCCGCCGGCGCGCACCTCGTCCAGCAAGACCTCGCTCTTGAGTTGGAACTCGGCGAGGGTGGCGCCGTTCTTCAGGATTTTGCCGTCGTAGGGCAGGACGTCGACGACATCGCCCATCTCCAGCTTCGATACGTCCAGCTCGATCGGCAGGGAGCCGGAGTCCTCCTGGGTATTGAAGAAGATGGGCGCGATCTTGCCGCCCAGGGTCACCCCGCCAAAGCGCTTGTTGGGCACGTAGGGGATGTCCTGGCCGGTGGCCCAGACGACGCTGTTGGTGGCGCTCTTGCGGCTGGAGCCGGTGCCGACGACATCGCCGACGTAGGCCACCAGGTGGCCATTTTTCTTGAGGTCCTCGATGAACTGCATGGGTCCGCGCTGGCCGTCCTCCTCGGGCTGGAAGGCCGCGTCCGGACGGGTGTTCTTCAGCATCGCGAGATAATGCAGCGGGATGTCCGGACGGCTCCAGGCGTCGGGAGCGGGCGACAGGTCGTCGGTGTTGGTCTCGCCGGGCACCTTGAAGACGGTGACGGTGATGGTCTTGGCCACCTCGGGGCGGCTGGTGAACCACTCGGCGTCGGCCCAGCTCTGGATGACCACCTGGGCCTGGGCGTTGCCGGCCTTGGCCTTGTCGGCGACGTCGTTGAAGAAGTCGAACATCAGCAGGGTCTTTTTCAGGCCGGCGGCGGCCACGGCGGCGACCTCGGGGTCGTCCAGCAGCTCGATCAGGGGGTGGACGTTGTAGCCACCCACCATGGTGCCCAGCAGCTCGGTGGCCTTGGCCTTGCCGATGAGACCGACCTGAAGGTCGCCATGCGCCACCGCCGCCAGGAAGCTGGCCTTGACCTGGGCCGCGTCGTCCACGCCGGGCGGTACCCGGTGGGTCAGCAGGTCCAGCAGGAAGGCCTCCTCGCCGGCGGGCGGGTTCTTGATCAGATCGATCAGTTCGGCGGTTTGGGGGGCGGTCAGGGGCAGCGGCGGAATACCGAGGGCGGCGCGTTCGGCCACATGTTGACGGTAGGCTTGTAGCATGGGAATCCTTCTTATTTGGTGGTGAGCGAAGCTGGCATTTTAGCCAATAATGGCGTCAAGGATGCGAGAGATGGCTTGCGACCTGGGCTGGCCATGGTCCTTCAGTCGTAGTGATAACGGCAGGCAATGATGACCAGATCCTGTCCATCCAGGGCATAGACGAGCCGGTGGCTGCCGTCGATCCGGCGTGACCAGAAGCCGGCAAGATTCTCCCTGAGGGGTTCGGGTTTACCGATGTCCATGAAGGGCTCGCGCAGACAATCCTGGATCAGGGTATTGATCCGCTTCAGGGCCTTGCGATCCTGGCCCTCCAATACTGGTAGTCCTCCCAGGCGGCCAGGGTCCAGGCGAGGCGGCACTGGCCCTCAGGCGGCATGGGTCAGGCCGTGCTCGACCCTTTGACCCTGGCTAAATTGCTCGATGGATAGGGCCAAATGAGCGGCGTTGGCCGGCGAGGCCAGGAGATGGATCGTTTCCATGAGACCATTGAAGGTGTCGAGGGACATGAGTACCGCGTCGGGTGCGTCGCGGCGGGCGATAATGGTGTAATCGGCATCCGCCTCTGCCTGATCGATCACCTGTTTGAGGCTGTTGCGAGCCTGGGAAAAATTGACGATGCGCATGATCCGATTCCTGTGCTTGTTTCCGTACAAGTTTGCGTCCTCCGGCCGGCGGACGCAAGATAGATCAAACCCAGGGCGACCGCCCTTGATCCCAGCAAATCAGGCTTGAAATCATGACGGTGGCAGCGGAACCCATGGCCAATGCGGAGCGCCTCTGGCGGGAGTGGCTGGACTGGGCGGCGGGGCAGGGGATGGCCGCGCCACCCTCCCGGGATCCGGCTTTTGAGGAGACCCGTGCCCGGGTCTGGGAGGGGAGTGACTTTGTCGCCACGACCGTTGCCCGTTACCCCGAGACCTTCGCCCAGATCCTGGCCTCGGGTGATCTGGACCGCCCCTATGACCCGGGCGAGATGGGCCTGGGGCTCGCCGTGGCGCTTGCGGACCTGAAGCCGGAAGGCGTCGATGACCAGGGCCTCCAGCGCCGCCTGCGCCTCTTTCGCCGCCGCGAGATGCTGCGCCTCATCTGGCGGGACCTGGGCGGGGCCGCCGCCCTGGAGGAGACCCTGGAGGATCTCAGCGAACTGGCGGATGTGTGCGTCAACCAGGCCCTGGACTGGACCCAGGCCTGGACGCGGGCGGAGCTGGGCACCCCCCGCAATGCCCAGGGCGAGGAGCAGCGGTTGCTGGTCATCGGCATGGGCAAGCTGGGGGCGCGGGAACTCAATATGTCCTCGGACATCGACCTCATCCTGGCCTACCCGGAGACGGGTCAGGTCGATGGCCCCCGGCCGCTGACCAACGAGCAGTTCTTCATCCGGCTGGGGCAGCGTCTGGTGCGGGCCCTGGACGCGCTCACCGTCGATGGCTTCGTCTTTCGCGTCGATACCCGTCTGAGACCCTTTGGTGACGCCGGTCCCCTGGCCATGAGCTTTACCGCCATGGAGTACTACTATCAGGACCAGGCGCGGGAGTGGGAGCGCTACGCCATGGTCAAGGCGCGGGTGGTGGCCGGTCCACGGGACCAGGCGGAACAGCTCGCGGCCCTGCTGCGGCCCTTCGTCTATCGCCGCTATCTGGACTTTGGCGCCATCGAATCCATCCGGGACATGAAGGCCATGATCGCCAAGGAACTCCAGCGTAAGGGCATGGCGGATAACATTAAGCTGGGGCCCGGCGGCATTCGGGAGATCGAGTTTATCGGCCAGACCTTCCAGCTCGTGCGCGGCGGGCGTGATCCTCAACTGCAAATTCGCCCCATCCGCCCCGTCTTGAGGCTGCTGGGGGAGCGCGGCCTCTTGCCCGCTGATGCCGTCCAACAGCTTGACGAGGCCTATGTCTTTCTGCGGCGGGTGGAAAATCGCCTGCAGGCCTGGAAGGATCAGCAGACCTATCGCCTGCCCGAGGACGACCTGGGCCGGTGGCGTCTGGCCCGGTCCCTGGGCTTCGGCGGCTGGGCGGATTTCCTGGCGGCCCTCGACGAGCACCGTCATCAGGTCCAGGGCCAATTCGACAGCCTCTTCGCCGCGCCCCGGGCCGAACAGGCCCATCAGGAACCGGCCTTCACCGCCCTCTGGCGCGGGCGCCTGGAGGCGGCCCAGGCGGAGGAGTTGCTGGGTCAGGCCGGATTCGCCGCTCCCCACTCGGCGCGGCTGAGCCTGGAGTCCTTCCGCGAGACGGTCCATCGCAAGGATCTCGGCAGTCGCGGGCGCGAGCGGCTGGGCCAGCTCATGCCCCTGGCCCTGCCCATGATCGCCGGTTCCCAAGCTCCGGACCTGGCCCTGGAGCGGGTGCTGCGAGTGCTGGAGGCGGTGGCCCGCCGCACCGCCTATCTGGCGATGCTGGTGGAGCGGCCCATCATCCTGTCCCAACTCGTGCGACTCACGGGCATGAGCCCCTGGATCGGCCAGCAGATCGTCCGCCAGCCCCTGCTGCTCGACGAGTTGATCGACACCCGCCGCCTCTATTCACCCCTGCGACGGGTGGAACTGGAGGCCGAGCTGGATGCCCTCCTGGACCCCCTGGACCCGGAGGACCTGGAACAGCAGATGGAGCGCTTGCGCCAGTTCACCCAGGGCAACCGGCTGCGGGTGGCCGCCGCCGATCTCACGGGAGCCATCCCCCTCATGGTGGTCAGCGACTATCTCACCGACATCGCCGAGGCCAGCCTGGAGCGCATTGTCTCCCTGACCTATCGCCATCTGGTCCAGCGGCATGGGGCCCCCGCTGGGGTCGGGGCGGGGGGTACCGGCTTTCTGGTGGTCGGTTATGGCAAGCTGGGGGGGATCGAGCTGGGCTATGGCTCGGACCTGGATTTGGTCTTTCTCCACGGCAGCGACAGCGTCAATGCCATGACCACCGGCCCCAAGGTCCTGGCCAACGACCAGTTCTATGCGCGGCTGGGGCAGCGGGCCATTCATATGATGACGACCCAGACCCCCTCTGGCCAGCTCTACGAGGTCGATATGCGCCTGCGCCCGGATGGCAACAAGGGGTTGCTGGTGCGTTCCCTCGCCTCCTTCGCCCACTACCAGGGCCAGGAGGCCTGGACCTGGGAACATCAGGCCCTGGTGCGTGCCCGGTCCTTGGCGGGTGATCGGGGCCTCTATGATCGCTTCGCCCGTATTCGCCGCGATATCCTGTGCATGGAGCGCGATCCGGACCGCTTGCGCCAGGAGGTACGGGAGATGCGGGCCAAGATGCGCGCCAGCCTGGACAAGAGCGGCGGGGGCCGCTTCGACCTCAAACAAGGTCAGGGCGGTATTGCGGACATCGAGTTTATGGTTCAATACTCAATCCTGCGGTGGGCATCTCATTATCCGGAACTGGCCGATTGGTCCGATAACATCCGGTTGCTGGAAAGCCTGGGCCGGCTGGATCTCCTGCCGGGCAGGGCGGCGACGGCTCTCACCGCGGCCTATAAGGACCTGCGGGCCGCCTACCATCGCAGCGCCTTGCAGGATGAGCCGACCACGGTCGCCGCGGGCGTGCTGCTCGACAGCCGCGAGCGGGTGGCGGCCCTGTGGCGAGTATTGATGGAGGATTGAGGTCCGGCCCCGCCGGTGGCCCCGATCCCCGACCTTGGGGGGCGCTATCCTGGCAAGGCGCCAGTCTGGCGGTCCGCGACCTACTACGGAGAAGATCATGAGAACGATGGCGGACCGTGACGGCCTCATCTGGCTCGACGGCGAATTGGTGCCCTGGCGCGAGGCCAAGGTCCATGTGCTGACTCATACCCTGCACTATGGCATGGGTGTCTTCGAGGGTGTCCGGGCCTACGCGACCGATAAAGGCGCCGCCATCTTCCGGCTGCGCGAGCATACGGACCGCCTCTTCAACTCCGCCAAGATCCTGGGCATGCCCATGCCCTATGACCGCGCCACCCTGGACGAGGCCCAGCGCGCGGCGGTGCGCGAGAACGGCCTTGCCTCCGCCTACATCCGGCCCATGTGCTTTTATGGGTCCGAGGGCATGGGCCTGCGCGCCGATAACCTGCAGGTCCATTGCATGGTGGCCGCCTGGGAGTGGGGCGCCTACCTGGGCGAGGACAACATGCGCCACGGTATCCGCATCCGCGTGTCCTCCTTTACCCGTCATCACGTCAATATCACCATGTGCCGGGCCAAGGCCAACGGCAACTACATGAATTCCATGATGGCACTCCAAGAGGCCCTTCGGGATGGCTATGACGAGGCCCTGCTTCTGGACGCCTCGGGCTATGTCATGGAGGGCAGTGGCGAGAACATCTTCCTGGTGCGGGATGGCATCCTCTATACCCCGGACCTGACCTCGGCCCTGGACGGCATCACCCGCCGCAGCATTATCCAGGTGGCGGAGGAACTGGGCATCCGCGTGGTCGAGAAGCGCATCACGCGCGACGAGGTCTATATCGCGGACGAGGCCTTCTTTACCGGCACCGCCGCCGAGGTGACCCCCATTCGCGAGGTGGATAACCGCGTCATTGGCAGCGGCACCCGGGGGCCCATCACCCAGCGCTTACAAAGTCTCTACTTCGATCAGGTCCACGGTCGCCGCGACGAGCATCCCGAGTGGCTCACGCTGGTCTGACCTCCCGCTTCCCTCACGAGGAGATTCCGATCATGGCCGCAGCCGCCGACAATGCCCAGACCCGGGAAGTGATTTCCGTCAGCCGCAAGGATCTGCCCCTGGCCTGCCCCCCGCTGGGGGACAATTTCTGGAGTCAGCACCCCCGGGTCTTTCTCCCCATCGAAAAGACCGGCGAGGCCACCTGCCCCTATTGCGGGGCTCGTTACCAACTACGGGATTAGGGGGGTTGGCCGGGCGGGGTACCCCGCCCGGCCGGCACCGGGTGCTAGCCGGCGGCGACTTGGCTGGCGGCCTTGGCCCGCCTTGCCAGCCATACCTCAAGCCCTTGGGCATTGAGATCCGTGTCCAGCGCCAGGAGTTCGCGGACGCGGCTCTCCGCCATGTCGCATCCATGGTCGCGGACCCGTTGGACCAGGTAATCGCCGACGGCGGTGCGAATCCGGTCCAGGCGTCCCTCGGGTGGCCCACCCGCCTCGGCCAGGGCCAGGTCGGCCAGGTCGCGCACGCTTTGGCGCAGGTCTCCCGCCAGGGCCGCCGGGTTGTCCAGACGGCTGTAATGGGTCAGGTACATGCGCTCGGGGGCGAAACTCATGAGGCGGTCGATGCTGGTCTGCCAGGCCTCCGGGTCGAAGGCGACCGGGGTGGTGGGGGCAAAGAGCATGGCGCCGCGCTCGTTATCGAATTCCCGGTAGGAGATGCCGAAGGTGTCGCCGGTGAAAAAGCCCCGGGTGCGCTCGTCGTAGATGCAGCCGTGGTGATTGGCGTGGCCGGGGGTATCCAGGAAGACCAGCTTGCGCCCGGCCAGGTCGATCTCCATGCCGTCCTCGGCCTCGATCAGGCGTGATGCGGGCACCGGCAAAAGGTGTTTGTAATCGCGGGCAAAGCCCTCCGCGCCATAGACGGCGGTAGCGCCGGCCGTCAGCTTGGAGGGATCGAGCATGTGGGGCGCCCCCTTGGGGTGGATCACCAGCCGGGCCTGGGGGCAGGCGGCCATGAGATCGCCGGCGCCACCGGCGTGATCCAGGTGGACATGGGTGGGGATGACCCAGTCCACATGACCGGGGGTCAGGCCCAGGTCGGCGATGAACTGGAGCAGGTGGGGGGTCGTGTGGGCCGTGCCCGTATCGACGAAGGCCAGGCGATCGGCCTCGCGCACCAGGTAGCAGGAGGCCAGCCCATGGCGGTAAAGTCCTGTCTCAATGGCGTAGATGTTCTCGGCGACTTCGATCGGCTGTGTCATTTTCTTATCTCTCGCTGGGTGCTGCCTCCGCCTATCCCAGGCAGGTTGGCGGACGGCGATTCAGGACAGGGGGGATAAAAAAACCGGCCACGATGACGGGGCCGGTTGTTGCTCCGGTCCAGGGGGACCGGAATCAAGGCATGCCTTGCTTATTGGGCAGGAGCCTGCGGGGCGGGAGGAGCCGGGGGGGCGCCATAGGGGGCACCACCGTAGGGAGCGCCATAGGGAGCGCCATAGCCGCCACCATAGGGAGCGCCATAGCCACCACCATAGGGAGCGCCATAGCCACCACCGTAGGGAGCGCCATAGCCGTAGGGGCCATAGCCGTAACCAGAGTTATTGTAGTAACGGTTGTCACCACGACCGTAGCCGCGGCCGCTGCCACTCATGTTCATGTTGAAGTCGCCGCTGCCGTCGCCCATCATGTCGTTCATCCAGTTGCTATTATTGTTGCCATAGCCGTTGTTACCCCAAGGACCACCACCCCAAAAGGCGCTGGCGGAGAAGGACGTGGCGGACAACACAACAGCGGCCGCTAGGCCAGCAGTCTTTACAAACTTATTCATTGGGATGAGAACCTCTTCTTGGGAGTGGATTGGGACTTTTCGCCCTATAAACCGCCGTAACGGGAAACCCGAGGGGTCGCCGACGAAGGGCTTTGGGATTGATAACCTCGAACGAACTCATAACTGCGCGAATCCGTTAAAACGTGGTATTTTTCCCGGCCGTCATACTTAAATCTTGCCCGGACGGTGGAAGTCCCTTATTAGGTCGCGGATGACGATATCGATTTTCCGCCTATCTTTGACACAAATGGAGTATAGGCGTATGCGCGGGCGATGGGAAATCCTTTTATGGCGATGCCCACCCCCCCCACCCCCCCAAGGGGCGTGCCCGCGCGGCTCCTGGCGGCCCTGGCATGGCCGCCTCCATACCCCGATCTAAATCCTCTGCTTAATGAAGGGACTGGCCATGGAACTTCTTGTTGACATTGGCAATACTAATCTCAAGTGGACCCTCCGCGTCGCTGGGCCAAACCCCGGTCTTGAGCCCATGCGTGTCCTCCGCCACCATGGGGGCCTGCCCCTCGACCTGCTTGCCGCCTGGGAGGGGCTGGAAAAACCGGTGAGGACGCGGGTTGCCTGTGTTGGCGCACCCAAGGTCGCCGAGGGCCTGTCACGTGTTTGTCGCGCCCAGTGGGGACAGGGACCGGAATTCGTGCATCCCAGGCCGGTGTGGCGGGGACTGACGGTCGCCTATGCCGACCCTGGCCGCCTGGGCGTCGATCGCTGGCTGGCCCTGCTCGCCGCGCGCCGGCTCCTGGATCAGCCAGTCCTCATCCTCGATGCCGGCACCGCCATCACCTACGATCTGCTGCTCGCGGATGGCCGCCACCTCGGTGGGCTCATCCTCCCCGGCATCGAGACCATGCGCCAGGCCCTCCTGGCCAACACCCAGATCCCCCACGTCGAGCCCGAGGAGATTGCCGACTCCTGGGCCAAGGACACCGCCACCGCTATCGCCGTCGCCTCCCTCGATGCCCCCGCCGCCCTGGCCGAGCGCCTGTTGCGACAGCTCGCCGCCGCCGCCGGCACCGAACCCGTCCTCGTCACCACTGGCGGCGATGCCGAACGCCTCCTGGCCCGTATTCAGTCCAGCGCCCTGCATGTTCCCGACCTGGTCCTCCAGGGCCTGGCGCTGGTACCGGAATGAGGGTGGCGTTGTCTCCCGCCAGTCATCCAGATAGAATCCTCGATCCTAAGCCGGCGTAGCTCAGTTGGTAGAGCAACTGATTTGTAATCAGTAGGTCATGAGTTCGAATCTCTTCGCCGGCTCCAATAAAACAACGGCTTAGGCGCTTCGGTCCTAAGCCGTTCTTTATTTGAGCAACCAAAGCGTCACCTTGCGGACGGATTTCGGCCTGTTTGTGCGTCCGATGGCGGGCCATAAAAAATTCCCGCCGGGGCCGGTCCACCCAAGCCCAGCTTGGTGGCGATGTTTCTTGCTGGAGTCCCTTATGTTTGAGAATCTAGTAGAAAAAATCTCGCATCATATCAAGGCTATTCTGCTAACCGCTTTTGTGATGCCATTAGCAAGCTGTGCGACAAAAGTACATACGCCAGGCGGGGAAGTGACTTGTTACTCTCAAAACTGCGTGCAAGAAATGCGTGCGTGGACGAGAGACGAATACCTGTCGAGACAATACGAGCAGGAATATGTAAAGCAGGTTGAATCCAGGAGCCAAGAGCCCAGGGCTCCGGTCGCCCCCCACCCCGGTATCGCAGACCTAAACCAACTCCTATCACTTGCCCTCGGGACATGATTCCCGCGTCGCCCCCTGACTATGGCTGTGTCTATCCCAAGCGCTAGCGCTGGTCTGGACGAGGCCAAGAATACCGTACTCAGCGCGAATCAGTTCCCGATAGCCATGGCCTAATTTCCCTATGAAAACCTCTAAGATCTGCCTGCCGCTGTTTCCGCTCTTGTTTCTGATTTCCGCGAATCTTCCGGCCAGGCTGACAAACGAACAATCTTTCGGCGCGAACTGCCTGGTTCTCTCCTATATTGACGACGCCACCAATCTCAAGTCATCAATATTAAGCTGCTTTAAATCAAACAAAACTATTTCCGAGGGCTTTTTGCAACTTTCTTGCGATAATAAAAACGTGACGGTCATGTTCGATGCGGCCCTGAAGTCCGGTAACGCCAAGATGGCGGAGGTTATTTTTCGATTTGACAAAGGCCAGGGGTTTTCCGGGATTTGGAGTTATGATGGTCGAGGCGGGATCCTTACGGTCAATCATAAAAACCATAAAATATTTTTAAAGAGCCTGAGCGGGGCATCCAAACTTGAATATGAAATAGGTGGGCAAAAGGGCGATTTGGATCTGGATGGGGTTTCGGAAGCAAGTTCCGAGTATATCAAGAGATGCGCGGATTTAAATATAAAGGTAAATTGATCTCCCAGGCCCCACCAGGCCGAGCGCCGGGATCGGGCCGACCCTGTCAGCCATCTCCCCGAGGACCACAAACGCATCATGCAGCATGTGCTATCCCGACCTTTGCGTTCGCCACCCAGGCCCGGTGCCCCGCCTTTGCCCCGCTATTGCGTGCTGATACCGTGACGATTCAGCCCGGAAACTCACCGCAAGTATCGATCCATACGAGAAGCCCTTCACCCCCACCACCTGGGAGTTGGCCGCGGCCCTACTCAAGCATGCGCCGGCGCCGATGCCCGAGGACATTCATTCATGCTGATTCACTGTCTGCAACATGTCCCTTTCGAGGGGCCCTTCGGTATCGCCGATTGGGCGACGGCCCGCGGTCATTCGCTGCGCGTGACCCCGCTTTATGATGGCGCGGCGCCCCCGGAGCCGGCGGATTTTGACTGGCTGGTGATCATGGGTGGGCCCATGGGGGTGGGCGACGAGGCGCGCTATCCCTGGCTCGCGGCGGAGAAGGACCTGATCCGCCGGGGCATCGCGGCGGGCAAGACCCTAGTCGGGGTCTGTCTCGGGGCCCAGTTGCTTGCCGAGGCCTTGGGGGCGCGGGTCTATCGCCATCGCGAGCGGGAGATCGGCTGGATGCCCATCGCCCTGACTGCGGCCGGGCAGGCCTCGCCGGTCTTTGGTTTCCTCCCACTCTCGCTCCCGGTCTTTCATTGGCACGGCGACACCTTTGATCCGCCGGCGGGTGCCGTCCATTTAGCCCGCAGCGCCGCCTGTGAGCAGCAGGCCTTCCTGTACGATGGGCGGGTACTGGGCCTCCAGTTCCATTTGGAGTCCACCCCGGAGAGCGTCGCGGGCATCTGCGCCGCCTGCGCCGATGAACTCGTCCCTGGTCCCCATGTCCAGACCGCCGCGCGGATGCTGGCCGCCACGCCCGAGGACTATGCGCGGCTCAAGGCCGTCCTGTTCGGCATTCTGGACCGGCTACCCCAATGAGCGGCGATGGCCTGGTGCGCTGTGCCTGGTGCGGAGCCGACCCGCTTTATGTGGATT